>NZ_JAATWC010000005.1 GCF_012979235.1 Dissulfurirhabdus thermomarina | reverse complement strand
CCTTCCGGGAAAAGAGAGCGCCGATGTCAATAGATCGCTTGACCCGAGACGCATCGGCGGCGGCCAGGACGGGGCCCCGCACCGCCGGCCCGGGCGGAGCGGGTCCTTCGGCCGGAAGGCGTGGCCCGGGGCGGCTTGAATTCCCCGCCGTCCTTCACTAGGTTGGAAGGGACACCGACTCCTCTTCGCCGGAGGTCTCCCATGTCCGCTCTCCGCCCGCTCTCCCATGTGCTCGCCGCCGCGATCGCCCTCGCCCTCCTGCCGGGCTGCGCCCCCAAGGTGCACCGGGTGGCCCCCGAGACGGTGATCGACCTCAGCGGCCACTGGAACGACACCGACTCCCGCCTGGTGGCCGAGGCCATGATCCGCGACTGCCTGGAGCGGCCCTGGCACACCCGTTTCGCCCAGGCGCACGGCAAGCCCCCCGTGGTGATCGTGGGCACCATCCTCAACCGCAGCCGGGAACACATCAACGTCCAGACCTTCACCAAGGACCTCGAGCGCGCCCTGGTGAACTCCGGCCAGGTGGAGGTGGTGGCGAGCCGCACCGAGCGGGCGGAGGTCCGGGAGGAACGCCTCGACCAGGCCGTCAACGCCGCCGAGGAGACGGCCAAGGCCGCGGGCCGGGAGACCGGAGCCGACTTCATGCTCAAGGGGACCGTCAACTCCATCACCGACCTCGTGGAGGGCAAGAGCGTCATCTACTACCAGGTGAACCTCGAGCTCATCGACCTCCTGACCAACCGCAAGGTCTGGATCGGCGAGAAGAAGATCAAGAAGTACATCGAACGGAGCCGGTTCAAGCCGTAAGCCGGGCCCATGCGCCCCCGGCTCCACCGATTCCTGGCGGCCCTCCTCCTGCTGCCGCTCCTGGCGGGCTGCGGCGTGAGCGCCCGCTACCAGGCCCGCCTCACCGCGGAGCTGGCCGCCGGCCGCTATGAGGCCGCCTGCGCCCTGGCCGAGAAAGGCGAAGGGGCCTACGGCCGAAACGCCCGCCTCCTCTACCTCCTCGACACCGCCACCCTGGACCTCCTGTGCGGACGCCCGGAGGCGGCGGTCCAACTGCTCCAGCGGGCGGACGACCTCGCCACCGAGCTCTGGACCCTGAGCCTGTCGCGGGAGGCGGGCACCTACCTCGTCAACGACTACCTCCAGCCCTACCCGGGCGAGGACTACGAGCGGGCCTTCATCAACATCGTGGCCGCCGTGGCCTACCTGGCGGCAGGCGAACCCGAAGAGGCCCTGGTGGAGTGCCGCCGCCTGGACGAGAAGCTCACCCTCCTCGACGAAAAGTACGGCGGAAAAAACGTCTACAAGGAAGACGCCTTCGGCCGCTACCTGAGCGGCCTCATCTACGAGGCGCTGGGCGAGCCCAACGACGCCTACATCGCCTACCGGAAGGCCTACGAGGCCTACCTGGCCTACCGGGAGCGCTACGGGACCCCGTTCCCTCCGCCCCTTCGCCGCGACCTCGTCCGCCTGGCGGCCCGGCTCGGCTTCGACCAGGACCTGGCCGAGTACCGGCGCCGGTTCGGACCCGTCCGGCCGCGCCAGGGCGCCGCCCCCACCGGCCGCGTGGTGCTCATCCACTTCGACGGCCTCGCTCCGCGCAAGGTGGAGGACCGGGCCGTGGTCCCCGGCCCTTCCGGCCCCATCCCCCTCGCCTTCCCGAGGCTCGTCTCCACGCCCTTCGGTGCGGGGCCCGCCCGCCTGCACCTGATCCGCGGCGGGAGGGACGCCACGGCCGCGGCCGAGCCCTTCCTGGCGGAAGACGTGGAGCGGATCGCGCGCCGGAACCTCTCGGACCGAAGGGCCCGGGTCGTCGCCAAGATGCTGGCCCGGGCCGCCCTCAAGCAGGCGGCCATCCACCAGGCGACCCGCCGCATCAAGGACGAGGGCGAGCGCCGGACGGCCCGGTTCCTCCTGAACGTGGCCAACACCTTCATCGAGCGGGCGGACACGCGGTCGTGGCGGTATCTGCCGGCCCGGATCCATCTCGTCGTGGCGGACGTCGCCCCGGGGCGGTACACTGCCCGGGTGACGGTGCCGGACCGGCCCCCGGTCCCCCTCGGGGAGGTGGCCGTCCCGGCCGGCGGCGTACGCTTCCTCTTCTACGAGACCATGTTCGCCCGGAGGACCTCCAAGCCATGAACCGCGGACATCCCCTCCTCCAGGCCCTCGCGGCCGGCTGCATCGCCTGCCTGGCCGCAGCCTGCGCCCCGGCGACGGCGCCCCCCGCCGCCCCGCTGGCCGAGCCCTCGCCCGCCCAGGCCGCCTACCCGGCCGCGCGCTACCTCACCGCCGAGGGAACGGGCCGGACGGCGGCCGACGCCAAGGACGCCGCGTTGTCGGAACTCGCCCGGGTCTTCGAGGCCCGCATCGAGAGCGAGGCCGTGGATTCGGTGAAGGCCGTCTACGGCGAGGGAAAGGACCAGGAAGACTGGCTGCGCCAGGAGATCCGGACCCGTCTCCGGGTGACCTCGCGGGTGGCCCTCGAGGGCGTCCGGACGGACACCGTGTGGCGATCCTCCAAGGACGGCCTCTACCATGCCGTGGCGGCGCTGGACCGGGACCGGGCCGCCGCGGCCTGGCGCGCGCGCCTCGAGGAGGTGGACGCCACCATCTCGGGGGCGATCTCGGCCCTCGCCGGCCGGAGCCGGCTGGCCCGGCTCCTCGGCCTCCGCCGTGTCCGCGACCTTTGGATGGACCGGTCGGTCGTGGCCTCCCGGCTCCGGGTGGTAGGCCGCCCCGCCCCGCCCCCCCCGTACGACATCCGAGCGGCCATCGGGGAGTTCTCGTCCCTCCGGGCGGACCTCAAGCTGGCGGTCCGGGCCGGGGGCGACGCCCCGAAGGCGGTGGAGGCGGAGACGATCCAGGCCCTCACCCGGGCCGGGCTCTGGGTGACACCCGACGAGGCGGCCGCCGACGCCGTGGTGATCTGCCGGGTCCAGGTCGAGGACGTCCCGCGGAGCGCCCCCGGCTGGCACTACGCCCGGGCCCACGGGGCCGCCGGGGTCCGCGACACCGCCGACGGCCGGACGGCCGCCACCTTCAGCGCCCAGGTGCGCGAGGCCCACGTGGAGGCCGACGAGGCCCGGAAAAAGGCCGCCCGGGCCCTGGCGGCCAAGCTGGCCGCCTCGGTGGCCGCGCTCTTCCAGTAGGGGCGCCGCCCGGGAGCGGCGCCCGGGGAGACGAGACCGCATGTTGGAACGGTCCGACATCGATCTGCTCTCGAGGATACCCGCCTTGTCCCCCCCGCGGGCGGAACTTCTCTCCCTCATGAAAAAGACCGGGGTCAAGCGCGCCTATGCTCCGGGGGAGGCCGTCTTCTGGGTGGGAGAAAGGGTGGACCGGCTCTTCGTGGTGGCCTCCGGATCCGTGGAGGTCTACAAGGACGACTTCGAGGGCAGGAAGCTGACCTTGTTCAAGTATTACAGCGGCGACATCTTCTGCCTCGCCACCCTCAACGTGGAACGGGCCTTCGCCAATGCCCGGGCCGTGGAGACCTCCACCCTCATCTCCTTCGAGAAACGGGTGGTGGACGAGATCATCGCCGCCTGCCCCGATTTCGGGCTCAACTTCCTGGGATGCCTGTCCTCGAAACTCGTCTGCTTCTCCATCATGGTGGACGACCTCGCCTTCAAGGACCTGACGTCCAGGCTCGCCAAGCTCCTGCTGGTGACCCGGGAGACCTCGCGCCCCAACCGCATGAAGCTCTCCCTCGAGGAACTGGCCGCGCGGCTCGGCACCTGCCAGGAAGTCGTCTCGAGGGCGCTCCGGAAGCTGCGCGAGGAGGGACTGGTCGAGAGAAGGGGACACCGCATCCTCATCACGGACCCGGACGGATTGCGCGACCGGGCGGAGAGGGGCCATGACCACGGCGACGGCGAGCGGTAGGCGAAGGGGCCCCGACTTCGAGCTCCTCCGCGGGGTCCCCGTCTTCGAGGGCCTGCCGCCGAGCGCCCTGGAAGACCTCCTGGCCGCGATGGAGCGAAGGGTCTTCCGGAAGGGAGACCTCGTCTTCACGCAGGGGGAGAAGGTGGAACGCCTCTACGTCCTCGAGCACGGGCGGGTCGAGGTCTTCAAGAGCGACATCACCGGAAAGCGCCTCACCCTCTGGTTCGCGAAGGCCGGGGACGCCTTCTGCCTCGGGAACCTCTTCTCCGAGAGCGCCTTCGCCAACGCCCTCGCCCGGCAAGATTCCGTGGCGCTCGGCATCGGGCGCGAGGACCTCTTCCGGGCCCTCCGGAAGGAAGCGGGCCTCATCCACAGGTTCGTCGCCTGTATCTCCCGGAGGCTGGCGGCCTACGCAGAGATCGTGGAGACCCTCGCCTTTCGGAGCGTCCAGCAACGGCTGGCCGCGTTCCTGTGGCGTTGCGTCAGCCTGGATTGCACCAAGGAGATGACCTGCACGGTCACCCGGAGCGAGATGGCGTCCCTTCTGGGGACGAGGCGCGAGGTGGTCTCCCGGGCCCTCCGGCGCCTTGGGACGGCGGGCATCATCGAGCTCGTCCCGTCCGGAAAGGCGCGGCATGCCAAGGTGCTCGACCCGGATCGGCTCGAGGCCGTCGCCCGGGGAGACCTTTCCCTCTAATCGTCTAGTAGTCGTCGATGGGCTTCGCCCACTTCAGCCGGATCCAGCGTTCGCCGCCGGCCTTCTCCCCCTTGCCCTTCTCCGGCGCCCGTCCCTCCCCGGAGACCCCGGCGGCCGGCCCGCCGCCTTCCTCCGGGTGGCGATCCGGCGGCTGCGGCAGAACGACGCCGGTGATGGCATCCCCCTTCCCCTCGAAGGTGACCTGGTCGATGAGCCCGTGGTAGGTGATCCGGATGGAGTTGCCGGATTGGAGGCGGATCACCATCTCCTCGGCCAGGCAACCGCCGGCGAGGACCAAGATCCACATCCCCCCCAAAAGGCCGAGCACGAGAGGTCGCATCGTCCCCTCCCGGCGTGACAGGCGGCGGCCCCCCGCCTCCTGGCTCGCGAAGGAGCCGCCGCCGTCGCCGCCTGTCAGATGGTGACCATGAATTCGAGGGTCAGGATATCGGCGTCCGTGAAGGTCCGGTTGGTCGTCTGGCTCAGGTAGTCGCCGAACTTGGTGGGCTTGTCGTATTCCATGTGCTGGTACTCCACGGAGAAACGCAGGTTGAGATCTCCGAGGGGGAAGTAGTTGAAGCCGCCGCCCCATTCCTCCACGGTCTGGTCGTCGACCCCGTAGAGGTTGGCGTAGTCGAAGCGCTCGTAGCGGCCGAACGGCTGGATGATGCCGTCCTCGAAGACCCGGAAGGGCAGGACGTAGCCGGCCTTCACGTACCAGCCTTCCCGCTGCCCGACCAGGCCGCCCACGATGGTGTTCAGGTCGGCCACCGCGCGGGCCGTCTTGTAGGCGTCGTCCAGGTCGACGTTGAGGTACATGCCGGTGAGGGTAAGCCAGTCGCCGTTGCCCACGATGGGGATCTCGAGGAAGGCGTCGGCCGTGAAGGCCCAGTAATCCACCGTCTTGTCATCCAGCACCTGCGCTTGCAGGAACCCGGGATTGCCCGGAGCAGCCGCCGGGGCCGTGTCCTTGAAGGCGGCATCCGCCTCGTAGGCGCCCGCGACCCCGATGGTGAAGATCTTCCCCTTCTTCCCGAGGTAGGTCCCCTCGTAACCCATGGACGTCGGACCGTTTTCGGGATCGAGGGCAGAGTAATGGAGCCGCAGCACGTACTCGAGGTTACTCTCGGGCTCCGGGCTGGTGTAGAAGGTCTGGTCCACGAAGGGGTTGGGGAACTTCGCGGTCCCGTCACGTCCCTCCATCACGGCCGCCCAGTACTTGAGATGGTCCTCGAAGAAGTTCCCCGATACCACGATTCCCATGTCCCGGCTGCTCTTGGTGGCGTCCACCCCGAAGGGGGTATAGACGTACCGGGAACGCTCGGTGGTCAGGGGGGCGAAGCATTCGTCCAGGTTCGCCCGGGTGAGGGGGATCTTGGTCATCCCGATCTTGAGGTTCAGCCAGTCGGCGAGGAGCCCGATCAGGTAGGCGTCCACGACCCGTATCCGGCTGTTGGCCTTGTCGTTGGTGTTGGCGATGGAGAACCCGGGGCCGCCGAACTGCCGGTCGACGCTGGACCCGCCGCAGGTCTGGAACTTGGCGCCCCAGGTGTCGTTCAGGAACCCCGTCAGGGAGATCCGGGTCCGCCGGAGGTTGAGATCCCACCGGCCCTTGTCCCCGTACCGGCCGGAGCCGAAGTCGGCGTAATCGGCGATGCCCTGGAGCTTCACATCCATCTGGAGGTAACCCTCGTCTCCGAACTCGATGAGGGGACCGGCCGCCGCCAAGGCCGGCAGGAGGAACCCCGTCGCCAAGACGAGACAGACACAGATGGCACGCAACTTGTCACGGGTCCGTTTCATGAAGTGCACCCTCCTTCCGTGGAACTTGAGTTGTTGTGCTCCACCCCGACTTTCTTCCTTTAAAGCCGGACATGGGAGGGCTCACAATGATATCGGTCACGGGTTTATGTGACCTTGGTCAAGAATCGGGTCCCCGGAGCTTCGCCGCCGCACGGCGACGATCCCGCCCCCGCGCCTTCCGGGAGGCGGGCGGCCGGCCCAGGATGCGGAGGGAGTGCGGGAACGTGCGAGGACCTGCAGGGCCGCCTGGACGGTGCCCTCCCCGGGCCAGCCGGCCGGTGACCGCGGGGATCCTGGAGAAACGTGTATCGGTCGCCCCGGCGGGGGGCCGTTCAACCCTCCGGCCGCTCCCGGCGCACGGGCTCCATGCCGCTCTTGTCGATGGCGTAGGCGCCGGGATCACCGGTCACGGGCAAGAGGAGGCACGAGACGAACCCGAGCCTCGATGGATCCCGGAACTGGGCGAGCCCGATGGTCATCCCCCGGTGGCCGGCGGCCGGCTGGGCCCGGTAGGTCCCGAAGATCCGGTCCCACCAGGGGAAGTTGAACCCGAAGTTGCTGTTGGTCTCCCGGATGGCCACCGAGTGGTGCACGCGGTGCATGTCCGGTGTCACCACCAGGAGCCTGAACACCCGGTCCAGCCGCGGCGGCATCCGAACGTTGCCGTGGTTGAACATGGAGGTGGCGTTGAGCAGCACCTCGAAGATCACCACCGCCGCCACCGGCGGGCCGATGGCCGCCACCGCCCCCACCTTGATGCCCAGGGAGACCAGGATCTCGACCGGGTGGAACCGGAGGCCGGTGGTGACGTCGATGTCGAGGTCGGCATGGTGGACCATGTGGAGCCGCCAGAGGAGCGGAACCGCGTGGAACATCAGGTGCTGGAGATAGATCACGAGGTCCAGGGCGAGGACCCCGACCACCACGGCCGCCGGACCCGGGAGAAGAAAGCGGTTGAGCAGCCCCCACCCCGCCGCCTGGGCCGCCACGGCCGTGGCCACCGCCGCCCCGGGTGCCACCAGGAAGACCAGGGCGTTGTCGAGCCCGATGATGGAGAGGTTGGTGAACCACCGGCCGGGCTTGGCCACCGTGAGCCGCCGCCTCGGGGCCGCCGCCTCCCAAAGGGCCATGAGGACGAAGATCCCCGCGAACGCGGAGAGCCGAATCCACAGGACCCGCTCCATCTCAGGCGATCCGCACCCGCTTCAGCCGCAAGGCATTGGCCACCACCGAGACGGAGCTGAAGCTCATGGCCGCGGCGGCGATCACGGGCGACAGCAGGATCCCGAAGTGGGGATAGAGGACGCCCGCCGCCAGCGGCACGCCCAGGGCGTTGTAGACGAAGGCGAAGAAGAGATTCTGCTTGATGTTTCGCATGGCGGCCCGGCTGAGCTTCCGGGCCCGGACGATCCCCGTGAGGTCGCCCTTGACCAGGGTGACACCGGCGCTCTCCATGGCCACGTCGGTCCCGGTCCCCATGGCGATGCCGACATCGGCCCGGGCGAGGGCGGGGGCATCGTTGATGCCGTCGCCGGCCATGGCCACCACCCGCCCCTGGGCCTGGAATCGTTCCACCGCCTCGGCCTTCTGCTCGGGCAGGACCTCGGCCACCACCTCGTCGATGGCCAGGCGCGCGGCCACGGCCTCGGCGGTGGCCCGGTTGTCGCCGGTGAGCATCACCACCCTGAGTCCCTCCCCGTGGAGCGCCGCTATGGCCCCCGGCGTGGTCTCCTTGATGGGATCGGCCACGGCGACGAGGCCGGCCATGCGGCCGTCCACCGCGAGGAACATGACCGTCTTGGCCTCGCGCCGCATGGCCCCGGCCTTTTCCCCCAGCGGCCCGGGCTCGATGGCGGCCTCCTCGAGGAGCCTGGCATTGCCCAGGAGGACCTTGCGCCCCCGCACCTCGCCCGAGACCCCCTTGCCGGTGTGGGACTCGAAACCCGAGACCGGGTCGAGGGCCACGCCGCGCGCCTTCGCCCCCTCGACGACGGCGGCCGCCAGGGGATGCTCGCTCCCCTGCTCCAGGGAGGCCGCCAGCCCCACCACCTCCGCGGCCTCGAAGCCCCCGGCCGGCACCACGTCCACGAGGCGGGGACGCCCCTCCGTGAGGGTGCCGGTCTTGTCCACCACCAGGGTGTCCACCTTCCGCAGGGTCTCGATGGCCTCGGCGTTCCGGAAGAGGACCCCCATCCCGGCCCCCTTCCCGGTGGCCACCATGATGGACATGGGGGTGGCGAGCCCCAGGGCGCAGGGGCAGGCGATGATGAGGACCGAGACCGCGGCGATGACGGCGTGGGCAAGCCTGGGCTCCGGGCCGTAGAGAAACCAGACGGCGAAGGCGACCAGGGCCACCAGGATCACCGCGGGCACGAACCACCCGGCCACCACGTCGGCCAGCTTCTGGATGGGGGCCCGGCTCCGCTGGGCCTCGGCCACCATGTGGACGATCTGGGCCAGCAGGGTGTCCGCCCCCACCTTCTCCGCCCGGATGAGGAGGGAGCCGGTGGTGTTGACCGTGGCGCCGATGACCTCGTCGCCCGGCCCCTTCCGGACCGGCAAGGGCTCGCCGGAGATCATGGACTCGTCCACGGCGCTGGCGCCCTCCACCACCACGCCGTCCACCGGGACCTTCTCGCCGGGACGCACCCGGAGGATGTCGCCCGGCTGGACATGTTCCAGGGGAACGTCTTCCTCGGAGCCGTCCGCGTCGACGCGCCTGGCCGTCTTGGGCGCCAGGCCGAGAAGCGCCTTTATGGCCGCGCCGGTCTGGCTCCTGGCCCTGAGCTCCATGACCTGCCCCAGGAGGATCAGGGTGACGATGACCGCCGCGGCCTCGAAATAGACACCCACCAGCCCCTCCGGGGACCGCATGGCCGCCGGGAAGAGGCCGGGGAAGGCGACGGCCGCCAGGCTGTAGAGGTAGGCCACCGAGACGCCGAGCCCTATGAGGGTGAACATGTTGAGGCTGCGGTTTATCACCGACCGGAGGCCCCGGACGAAGAAGGGCCATCCCGCCCAGAGCACCACCGGGGTGGCCAGGACGAGCTCGACCCACTGGAGGGTCCGCTCGGAGAACCACCGCTCCATCACCGAGGCGCCCGGGATGAGACCGCGCATGGCGATGACGACCAGGGGGACGGTGAGGACCGCCCCCGCCACGAAACGCCGCCGCATGTCCTCGTACTCGGGGTTGGCCGCTTCCCCGGCGGGCGCCGCCACGGGCTCGAGCGCCATGCCGCACTTCGGGCAGGTACCGGGGCCCTCCTGGACCACCTCCGGATGCATGGGGCAGGTGTACTCGGCCACCGGGGCCTGGGGGATCACGGGTTCCAAGGCCATGCCGCACTTGGGACAGGTGCCCGGCCCCTCCTGGTGGAACTCGGGGTGCATGGGGCAGGTGTAGCCGCCCTGCAGCGCCGGGGCCGGCGCAGGAGCGGCGGTGCCATGGCGATGCCGGCGGGGACCGTGGCCCTGACCCGCGCCGGCCGACCCGACGTACCGCTCCGGGTCCGCCTTGAACTGCTCCAGGCACCGGGTGGAACAGAAGTGATAGGTCATGCCCCCGTGCCCGTAGGGAATGAAGGCGCCCTCCTCGTCGGTGGACATGCCGCACACCGGGTCCACGTACCGCCCTTCCCGGTCACTCATCCCCGCCTCCTCTCCGGACCTCGTCCGGGTGCATGACGACCATGATGGTCCGCGTGGAGATCCCCACCACGATACCGAAGAGTACCATTCCCACCATCCCGAGCGCCATGCCGATCACCTTTCCCGCCGCAGTGACCGGAACGATGTCGCCGTAACCCACCGCCAGGGCGGTCACCACGGCGAAGTAGAAGGCGTCGAAGAAACCGATGGACTCCACCACGGAGAACAGCCACGCCAGCGCCGCCACCACGGCCGAGAGCACCAGGAGCACCGGGACCACGTGCCGGAGGCACCCGAAGAACCGGCCGACGAAGGTGAAAAAGACGTCCATGCGTTTGTCCTACCCGGATCCCGACGGCGAGTCAAACCGCGCAGGACCGCCGGGGAGCGCACCGCCCGTGCCGGTCCGGCGTGAGAGACAGCGGCCGGCAGGCGGCGTATCGCGCCGCTCGTTCCGCCGGGCGTGTGGACCTCCACCCGGTTTCGCCTATAATGGGCCCAGGAGGATCAGTACATGCATTTTGCCATCGTAGGCGCCGGCAGCATCGGCTGCCTCTTCGGCGCCTTCCTCTCCCGGGGCGGCCACAAGGTCTCGCTCGTCGAGGTCCGGCCCGAGATCGTGGACGCCGTCAACCGCCACGGAATCGGCCTCCTGCCCATGGGGGCCTCGGACCCCTCCCAGATCGCCTTCCACCCCGCCCGGGCCTTCCTGGACCCCGCCGACATCTCCGGGGCCGATGCCGTCATCCTCGCGGTGAAATCCTTCGACACCGCCGCCGCCATGAGGGGGGCGGCCCGCCTCGTCTCCGACCGCTGCCCGGTGCTCAGCATCCAGACGGGCCTCGGGAACCTCGAGGTCATGGAACGCTTCGTCGACCGCTCCGCCATCCTCGGGGGCTTCACCTACATGGCGGCCACCGCCGTGGCCCCGGGCCGGGTCCACCACGGCGGCACCGGCCCCACGGTCATCGGCGAGCTCGACGGCCGCCGCACCCCCCGGGTGGAAAAGATCGCCGGGGCCCTCGGAGCGGCGGGCCTCGAGACCCGGGTGGACGACCGGGTGGTGAGCCGCCTCTGGCACAAGGTCATCGTGGTCTCCGCCATCAATGCCGTCTCGGCGGTGCTCAAGGTGAAGAACGGGGACCTCCTCGCCCACCCGGAATCCGTGCAGCTCATGGAACGGCTGGTGGACGAGGGCCGCGCGGCCGCGGAGGCCGCGGGGGTGGACCTGCTGGGGGAAGACCTCCGTGCCCTCCTGCACGAGACCTGCCGCGCCACCGCCGAAAACCTCTCCTCCATGTTCCTCGACATCCTGAACGGGAGCCGCACCGAGATCGACGCGGAGTGCGGCGCGCTCTTCCGCTACGGCCGGGAACGCGGCCTTCGACTCCTCACCCTCCAGACCTTGTCCGAGCTGGTGACGGCCATGGAGAAGCTCGGCCACCACGGCGCGGAGGGCCGCCATGGCTGAGCGGGCCCCGGACGCCGCCGGGCGCACCTGGCGCCGGCTCCTCGTCGCCGTGAACGACACCGAGACCGCCATGCGGGCGGTCCGCTACGTGGGAGAGATCGCCGGGTGCACGGCGGGCATGGAGGTGACGCTCCTCCACGTCTACCCGGAGCCGCCGCCGGACTACTACACCGCGGGACGATCCCTGGACGACTACCGGGGGCTGAAGGAAGCCGAGGCCCGCCGTCTCTTCCAAAGGGTGACGGATCTCCTCGGCGCCCACGGCATCCCCCGCGGCCAGGTCCGGGCACTGGCCCGCATGTCCGACGGCCGGACCATCAGCGACGCCATCCTCCAGGAGCTCGCCGCCGGCGGCTACGGAACGGTGGTGCTCGGGAAGCGGGGGGTCTCCAAGGCGGAGGAGTTCCTCTTCGGCAGCGTCTCCACCACGGTGGTCCGCCGGGCCTCCGGGTGCACCGTCTGGGTGGTGGGATGACCGCCGGTGCGGGCAGGGAAACCGCCGCCGCGGCCGCGAGGGAGACGCGCCGAGTCCCCGCACGCCAGGCCCCTGGCAGACGCCACACCCAGACATAAGGAGATCGCCCCCATGACACCAGCCACCCCGAGACCCCGCGCCTTCCCGCCCCTCGCCCTCTGCCTGTGCCTCTGCTGCATCGCCGCCCCGGCCCGGGCCGGGTGCCTCACCGTGACCGCCCCGAACGGCGGCGAGACCCTCTTGCTGGGGACGGCCGCCGCCATCACCTGGACCTCCACCTGCGCCCCCGGGACCCGCGTCCGGGTCGTCCTCCGGAAAAACGGCGCCTACGTGGGCGACATCGCGGCGGACGTGCCGGCCGCCCCGGGTTCCTTCACTTGGCAGGCGGGCCGTTACCAGGGGGGTACGGCCCCGGCCGGCTCCGGCTACCGGATCCGGGTGAAGACCCTGGACGGATCGGCCTTCGACGACAGCAACGCGGGTTTCTCACTGCACATGCAGGCGGCCACGGTGTCCGCGACGGCTTCGCTCCCGGTGGACCTCGAGCTCGAAAACATCCTCTCCGGCGCCTGCCCCTACGGCCCGACCCTGGCCGGGGTGGACGCCTTCTACATGAACGACCTCAAGGTGCACGTCCGGAACCGCTCCCAATCGACCGTGAAGGAATTCCGGGTACGGGTCACCTACTACGACCTCGCCCGGCAGCGGAACGAAGTGGTCACGCGGGACGTGAAGGCCCTCGGCCCGGGCGAGGAACGGATCGTGGACCTCGTCCGGGCGCCGGTCCTCGTCCGGGCCGCCACCGGGATACGGGGCGCGGTGGTCCCCCTGGGCCGCCTGGTGGACCCCGACATGAGCAACAACACCCTGGGGGTGCGGCGGTGCAACACCCGGGTCACCTCCGGAACCGGCCGGCCGGCCGGCTCCGTCATCCAAGACATCCTGGGGCGGTGAAGACGGCGGGCGAAACGGGCCCGCTGCGGCCTCCGCCGCGGGCCGGCACCCACCGGGGTTCCACGGCCCCCGGAAACCGCCGGCCAGGACCCGAACCGATGGCGCCCCGGCCCGGCCATGCCCCGCCCCCCTCTCCGCCCCCGATGGGCCGCCCGGAGGATCTCCCCCCGGCCATCGCCCGGCGCCTGGCCGAGTACCTCGAGGCGCGGCACGTCCGCCGCCGGCCCCGCGTCTTCCACGACACCCACCGCTGCATGGCCATCGACTACGGCGACGTCATCGTCCTGGAGGGCCGCTACTACGTGGTCACCGGCCACGAGCGGGAGGGCCGGTTCGGCATCGACGAGCAGCCGAAGTTCTGGGTGAAGCGGGCCGTGGACCTGGAGACCGGCGATCACCGGATCCTGAAGCTCGTCTTCCACGAGACCTTCCAGATCACCCTGGGCCGCTTCCGGGTGACCTGCTACCGGAGCCCCGAGAAGGAGGCCCGCGTCCTGGAGCTGGTCCGGGGGGATCTCCGCTTCATGCAGGGAGAACCGGTGGAAGACGCCGCCGGGAACCTGGTCCGGGTGCTGGAGATCATCCGCGGCCAGCGCCTGGACAACCACATCGCCCATCTCGGGGGTTCGCATCGGCACTACTTCCACCGGGAAGTCCCCCGCCTCCTCCGCCTCTTCCTCGAGGCCCTGGCCGCCATCGACACCCTCCACGCCCACGGCTTCAAGCACGGCGACATCCGCCGCGACCACGTCCTGATCGACGCCGCCACGGGGCGCTTTCGCTGGATCGACTTCGACTACGACTTCTACCTTCCCGAGCGGCCCTTCGCCCTGGACCTCTTCGGCCTCGGCAACATCCTCCTCTTCATCGTCGGCCGCGGCAACTACCGGCCCCTCGACGTCTACGAGAACCCGGCGCTCGGGCCCAAGGTCATCGACCGGCTCACCACCGACGACCTCTCCCTCCTCTTCCGGGACCGGATCGTGAACCTGAAGAAGCTCTTCCCCTACATCCCCGAGGAATTGAACCGAATCCTCCTCCACTTCTCTGCGGGCGCCCGCGTCTTCTACGACTCGGCGGACGAGATCGCCGAGGACCTCGAGCGGGTCCTGGCCGGCTTCCCGGAGCCGCCCCCGGGGAAGAAAGGGAAGGGGACGGCGCGCCGCGGCGCCGCGGGCCCTCCCCGGGCGACATGACGGCCCCCTCCTTGCATTCCCGGCGGACCGCCCCTTTAATGATGGCGTCCCCAAAAGTCGCGAGCTTCGGATGTTCTCGTCGTTGCGGCGCGCTCAAGTACGTTTCATTCCTCGACATCCTCGCGCCTTGCATTTGGCGATTTGTGCCGATCCTCCACTCAGAGGACTTTTTACGAGGCCATCCTTCAATGGACGGGGAAGCGGCGGCGGGATCGAACCTTTCCCGCCGATGGTGCCACTGATGAGAGAACCGGGCACGCAATCCGAGGAACGGCTGCTGGCGCGGGTCGCGGCGGGCGACGAGGCCGCCTTCCGCGACCTCTACGAGCGGACGCACCGGCGGCTCTACTACTATCTTTTGCGGCTGCTGGCCGACCCCTCGGATGCGGAGGACGTCCTGGTCGAGACCTTCACCGAGGTGTGGCGATGCGCCAAGAAATTCCGCGGACGCTCCCGCGCGACCACCTGGATGGTGGGCATCGGGCGGAACCTCGCCATGAACCGGCGGCGGCGCACGCAGACCCACGTCTCGCTGGAGACCCTCGCGGATCCCCCCGGAGAAGGCGGGGTGGACCTGGCCGGCGCCGACCGCCGCCGGGTGCTCCGGGCGGCGCTGGCGCGGCTGTCGCCGAAGCACTGGGAGGTCCTGGACCTCGTCTTCTACCAAGGGCTCCACTACCGGGAAGCGGCCGAGGTGCTCTCCATCCCGGAGAACACCGTGAAGACCCGGGTCTTCTACGCCAAGGACGCCCTTCGCAAGGCCCTGGCCGAGATGGGGGTGAGGCGGGATGACCTCTGAGCGCGAACGCCTCCGGGGACTTCTCCCCCTCTACCTGAACGGCTCGCTCCCGGAGGGCGACCGGGCCGCCGTAGAGGCGGCCCTGGAGCGGGATCCCGGGCTGCAGGCCGAACTCCAGGAATGCCGGGAGATCGCGGCGGCCTTCGAGGAGATGGAAAGGTGCGTGCCCTGCCCCTCGGAGGCGGTCTACGGGCGGATCCTCCAAGGTGTCCGGGAGACCGTCCCGGGGCCCTCCCCGTCGTGGCGGCGGTGGACCGCGCCGCTTCGTGACCTCCGGCTGGCCTGGGGCCTGGCGGCGGTCCAGGCGGCGGCGATCCTCCTCCTGCTCGTCGCCCCGCCCGGGTCGGGCCTCCGGACCTTGACCGCCCCCCGCCCCACCGCGGAGCGGGCCGTGGCCGTGAACGTGGTCTTCCGGCCCGACGCCCGGGAGCAAGACATCCGGGCGCTGCTCGTCCGGGTGGGGGCCACCATCGTCGACGGCCCGTCCCCGGAGGGGCTCTACGTGATCCGCGTGCCGCCGGGGGCGAGGCCCGAGGCGCTCCTCGAGCGGCTCCGGCGCTCCGGGGTGGTCCGCTTCGCCCGGCAGGCCTACTAGCCGGCGGGTCCCCGTGCCAGTCCGTCCCTCCCCCCGCCCCGGCCCGGAGCCACGGAAAGGCCCTTGCGCCGGGGCGGCGTGGGGGTGGACCCTGCTCCTCGCCGCCCTCCTGCTCGCCGGCGGGCGGCCGGCCCTGGGCGCCCCGCCGGTCCGGCTCGTCCGCCCCGCCGAGGGTGCCCTCGTCACGGCGAAGCGCCCCCTCATCGAGTGCGAGTTCGCCGCGCCGGTCCAGCCCGGGGGCCTCCTCGTGCTCCTCGACGGCGTGGACGTCACGGGCGCCGTGGAGGCCACCCCGGCGGGCTTCCGGTACCGGCCGGTGGAGATCCTCCCCCCGGGCCCGCACCAGCTGGAGGTGGCCGTCACGGAACCGGGCGGTGCCGAGGCCCGGACCGCCTTCACCTTCTCGACCCGCCACAGCCGGCTCCTTCGAGAGGCGGCCTCGCAGAACGTCCTCTCCGCCGTCTCGGAGGTGCGCCTGGCGAAGCCCGCCGACGTCTCCGGCGTCCCCGCCGCCAAGGTGGAGGCCGAGCTGGCCGACGAGACCCGACTCGGCGAGGATGCCTGGTCCCTGGACTTCCACTCCCGGCTCCGCTACCTCGACCAGGACGCCCCTGTGGCCCCGCCCCTGGAGAAGGGCCTGCGGCTGGCGACCTACCTCCTCGGGCTCACCCGGGAGGGGGAACGGCTGCGACTCCGCGCCGAGCTCGGCGACGTCCGGATCGAGCTTACGCCCGCCACGATCCAGGGGCTCGCCCGCCGGGGCGGGCGGATGGAACTGGCGGGCGGCGGCCTGCGGCTCGAGGCCTTCTCCGTGGATAGCGCCCCGGCCTACGGGCCTGGCAGCGAGGTGGGGGTGGGGACCGGGGCGAAGGACCACCTCGCCGGGGCCCGTGCCGGTTTCGACGCCCTGGACGGGCGATTCCGGGCCCAGGCCCTCTACGCCGAGGGCGGCGAAGAGGCCGGCACCACCCTCGGCCTGTGGGCCGGCCCGGCGGGCGACAAGCGGGGCCGCGTCCTCGGTCTCGCCGCCGCGGCGGACCTCTTCGGCCGCCGCCTCACCACCGAGGCGGAGCTGGACCTTTCGCGGTTCGACCCCGACACCTCGGACGAGTTCGACGCCGCAAACGACAAGGCCTGGAAGGTCCGGGCCGCTGGGTTCGCGGGCCGCTACTCCTACGAGGCGGCCTACGAGTACACGGGCCCCGCCTACGACGTGATCGGCAACCAGGGGCTTCAGAAGGACCGCGAGGGATTCCGCCTGGCCGGCGGCGCCGCCTTCGGGGTCCACGCCCTGAACCTCTCCTTCTCGCGCTTCCACGACAACGTGGACGGCAGCGATCTCTTCGCGCGGACCACCACCACCCAGGCCGCACTGGACTACGGTTTTTCCGGGATCCCGTCCCTCCCGGCCGGGCTCAACCTCCAGGTCGTCGCCCTGGACGCCGACGGCGGCCCCGCCACGGCGCCCCCCCTCCGGAACGAGACCACCACGGCGGCCGCCCGGCTCAACTGGATGAAGGGGGCCTGGAACGCGGGCCTCCAGGCCGCCTACTCCGTGCAGGACGACCGGACGCCCCAGGGCAACGACAGCACCACGGCCGCCGGCACCCTCACCCTCTCCTACACGGCCGGGAACCTCTCCCTCACGCCCAGCATCTCCTTCAACCGGGCGCGGCTGCCGGCCCTGCACCTGCGGACCGACACCACCACCGTCACCACGGCGCTCCGGGGAACGTGGCTCGGCGGCCGCCTCTCCGGCGACCTGGCCGGGACCTACAGCCGTATGCGCACCGCCGGCGACGCCCCGTCCGAGCAGGACAACATCCAGGCCGACGCCCGCCTGGCCTGGAACTTCGAGGCGAAGGCCCTGCCGGGCCCGGCCCGCCCGGCGGCGGGGCTTCTCCTCCGGTACGGGCGAAACCGCGACCGGACCCAGGGAACGGGGAACGAGGATCTCCGGCTCTTCCTGGTGCTGTCGGCCGCCCTGCCCTTCGCCTTTTGATGATGGCGTCGCGAGAGCCGCCAATGACGGTGGTGCTTCCCATCGCATCTTCGAGTACGCCCCGTTCCTCGCGATGGCCGCGCCTCGTCCTCGGCGATTCTCGCCTATCCATTCCGTGCCGATCCCGGAGCTTTATTGCCGGGCCATCCATGCAAATTAAGAGGGCATCATCGCTGGGGAATCAGAACATCGCTCCAGGTTCCCCGAAAAAATGGATCGACTCCCGGCCATCGCCGCCCCCCGCCCTCTGTGGCGGTGCCGCGCTCTTGGAAGGGCGCCGAATCCGCCTCCTGCCCGTGTGGATTTGGGTTCCGGCAGGCCGAATCCAGTCGAGGAGCCCGTCTCCCAGGCGACCAGAGGCGAGCCGGAGGCGACAGGATCGCAGCCCTCCGTTCCCCAAGCGGGAGGCCGGAGGATGAACCTCCCGCGCCCCGGACGCCACGAAATCCGTGAAGGAGGCCCCACATGAAGCTCCACCGCCTTGTCGCACCCGTGCTCGTCCTGGCCGCCCTGGCCGCCGTCCCGGCCGATCCCGCGGCGGCCGTGACCGTATCGGCGGCCCCCTCCCCGGCCGTGGTGACGCAGCCGGTGGCCGTGACGGTGACCGCAGACTTCCCCCTGGTGGGGGCCCCGAGCTGCACGATGGAGGTGAACTTCGGCGACGGCTCCCCCTGGACCGACGCCGGCACCTGCACCACCACGCCCTGCACCCTTTCGGGCCTCACCCACGTGTACGCGACCCCCGGGACCTTCACCCTGACCGCCCGTGAAAAGGCCGGGGCGTGCCTGACACCGCCCAATCCGCCCGACCCGGGGACGGGCACCCTGGTGGTCAACCCGCCGGCCGTGGCCGTGGCGGTCTCCCCGCCCGCCTTCCAGACGGCCCGGGGCGCCGCCGCCTCCCAGGCGCTCGCCTACCGGTTCACCGCCACGCCGCCCGCCTCCCTCACCCTGAGCTCCTCCAAGGGGGTCTTCCTGGCCGGGGGGCGGGTGGTGGGCGAGGTCCGGGCCCCGCTGTCCGCGGCGATCCGAAACGGTACGGCAATCGTCACGGAGGCGGTTCCCGTACCGGTTGCCGTGCTCGAGCGCGCCGAGCGGCTCGGCACCCCCCAGGTGGTCTACCAGCGACAGTTCTCCAACGCCTTCCTCTCCGCCACCGCCCTCGCCACCCTCACCCTCACCACCGAGGCCGGGGCCGATTTCCGGGTGACCCGGATCCAGCTCTACTTCGGCAACCGTCGGGCTGAGGCCGAGGTCGCGCGGAGCGGACCCGCCCCGAAGGCCTTCGCCGACGTCTGGTTCACCGGCTCCGGCCTGCTCCGCGGCTACTGGGAGGTGGACGGCCGGCGGCTCGCGGTGGTGGAACGGCACCTGGCGGCGGAACGGTTCGTGACCCTCCGCCTCCCGGATCCCCCGGGGCTCCCCACCTTCCAGGAGGGCACCCACGTGCTCCGGTTCGTGGTGACGGAACCGGCGCAGGAGATCCCCCTCCCGGAGGCCATCTACTTCGTCGCCAGCGGCGGCACGGCCGGAAGGGCCCGGATCGTCCTCCTCGAGCCGGGGGACGGCGGGAACGTCGCTGCCTCGAGGCCGGTCTTCACCTGGCGGGCGGCCCCCGGCTGCCGGACCTACCTGGTGGAGTTCCTGGAGCGGGCCGGGGAGAAGCCGGTCTTCTCGGCCTACACCCGCGCCACCCGCTACACGCCGCCCGCCTTCACCCTGGGGGCCGTCTTCCGCCCGGGCGGCCGGTATCTCTGGCACGTGAAGGGATTCGCGGCGGACGGGACCCCGAAGGCCGAAAGCGCCATCGGCACCTTTACCTTCGGCTCGAAGGCCGAGGTGGTCCCGGGCGAGATCCTGGTGGCCGCGGCGGACGACGCCGAGGGCGCCCGCGTCCTGGAGGCGGTCCAGGACCGGTACGAGCTCCGGCCGGTCCGCACATTCCGCCTCCGTTCCATCGGCTGGCGGTGCGCCGTGTTCCGGACGGACCGGGACGTCTTCCGCCTCTCCGCCGAGATCCGGCGGGAGAAGGGCGTGGTCCTCGCCCAGCCGAACTACGTCTTCCGGACCCTGTCGGAACCCATGTCCGACCTCCAGGGGCTCGGCCGCGAGCTCGACTTCGAGCGCCTCCACCGCCGCCTCCGGGGAAAGGGCGTTCTGGTGGCGGTGATCGACACCGGGGTGGACACCGGCCACGAGGACCTCCGGGGCCGGATCCGGTCCGCCCGGAACCTCGTTCCCGGCGAGGCCTACCGGGCCGAGATCCACGGGACCGCCGTGGCCGGCGTCATCGCCGCGGCCCTGAACGGCCGGGGCATCGAGGGGATCGCGCCGGAGGCGGAGCTCCTCGCCCTGCGGGCCTGCCGCCAGGCGGCGCCCGGGCGCCCGGAAGGCCGCTGCGTCTCCACCGCGGTGGCGGAGGCCGTGGACACGGCGGTCGCGGAACGGGCCGGGGTGGTGAACCTGAGCCTCGGCGCCACCGTCCCGGATCCGCTCGTCGCGCGGGTGATCTCGGCCGGGGCGCGCCGGGGCGTCGTCTTCGTGGCCCCGGCCGGGAACGTCCCGGGCCGGGGCGCCCTCGCCTTTCCCGCCGCCCACCCGGACGTGGTGGCGGTGGCGGGCCGGGACGCGGGGGGGAGGCCCTTCCCCGACGCGGAGATCGCCCGCATGGCGGACCTTTCCGCCCCCTGCATCCACGTCCTCACCACCACCCCGGGCGGGGATTACAACTTCCTCGACGGGACGTCCCTCGCCGCGGCGGCGGTGAGCGGCGTGGTGGCCCTGGCCCTGGGCCGTGACGGGAGGGTGGATCGGGGCGCCCTCCACGCCTCGGCGGGCGGCCTTTGCCAATGGGCCGAAAGGCTCCTGGCGATGCGCCTTTGCCGCGCCCCGGAAAGCCGGCGGAGCGGAACCGGGGCCCCGGCCACCCGGCGGTGAACCTTTCCGGCCGCCGCCGCCACTCATGGGCAAAACCGCCGGCGCACCCGCCGGCGCACCGAAAGGAGGAGGCCCACATGGAACCGAAACGTCTCACCGGATGCGCCGCGCTCGTCTTGGCCCTGGGACTTGCCGCCGTCCCCCCGGCGGCCCGTGCCGGGGGCGCCGCCGTCCCCGCCCTGGAGAAACGGGCGCCCTTCCCCAAGCGCCTGGCCGCGCTCCCGGACCTCGCCGTCACCGACATCCACCTCGACCCGAAGTGCCGGGTCATCGTCACCGTGAAGAACCTCGGCCCGGGATCGATCCCCGACGCGGCCTACCTCCGCTCCGGCGCCGTCGGCCTCCAGCTCTACAGAAACGGCCGACCCTGGGGCGGCATCGACCTTCAGGGCTTCGACCCGGGGCGCCAGCTCCAGCGGCCCGGGGGCTCCCTCACCCGGCGGGGCCTGGGCATCATGCCCGAACAGGTGGTCCGCCCCGGGCGGACCGTGACCATCCGCGCGTGGACGGACGCCGGCAACCAGATCAAGGAGGCCGACGAAGGCAACAACATCCTGGGCCGGAGCCTCTCCTGCGGCGCCCACCGGTACCGCTGACCCGTGGCCGGACGGCATCGGAGCCGGCAGGCTCCCGCCCCGCCGGCCCGGAAGGCTGCCGGTCCCGAGCTGCAGATCGCGCTCGACGCATCAATACATCCCAAGGAGGACACGACCATGAAGAAGACGACATCCCTCGCCCCGCTCGCCCTGGCCCTCGCGGCCGGCGCCGCCCTCGCCACCGCCGCCCTGGCGGGCCCGCCCATCCGGACCGCGCCCGTCGGCATCCAGGTGCAGAAGACGAAGATCGACCCGAGCAAGCTCCACTTCGCCGCCGACCTCCAGATCTACAGCCTGGGCGCGAAGAACTCGTGCCCCTGCCAGCCGGCCGGCGTGGACGCCATGCTGCTGCCGAACCTGGAGGTCGTCGTCACCAGCCAGACGCCGGGCATCCAGGCCGCCGGCACCATCACCGTGACCTACTTCGACCTGATGCAGGGACGCTCGGTCACCCGGAGCATCCCCTTCTCCGGCCTCGCCCAGGCCTCGCGGAAGACCTTCTCCATCTCCAACACGCCCCTGCTCGTGAGAAAGAGCGCCGGCATCCGGGCGGAGATCCGGCCGGCGCCGCCGGTCCAGGAGAAGAACCCCGCCGACAACGTGCGGATCATCCACCAGTGCATGTCCTCCTACGTGGTCCAGTAGGGGCGGACGGCGCCACCGCAGGCGGGGGCGGCCAAAGGGCCGCCCCCGCTTGCTTTTTGCCCGGCCGGTGGTTAAGAGAAGGGCCGACGATCGGCCGGCCATGCTCTTCAACTCCTACGAATACATCTTCCTCTTCCTCCCGGTGGTGGTGGCGGTCTACTTCGCCCTCAACCGGCGCCGGCTCGTGGCCGCCGGGAAGGCCTGGCTGGTCCTGGCCTCCCTCTTCTTCTACTCCTACTGGAACATCCGGTACCTCCCGCTGCTGCTGCTCTCCATCCTGGTGAACTACGCCGTGGGGACGGCGCTGGCGACGACCCGGCGACAGCGGGCGCCTTGGGAGGCCCTGGTCCCGCCCCGGCTGGTCCTGGCCGCGGGGATCTGCTTCAACGTGGGGCTCCTCGGCTACTTCAAGTACACGGACTTCTTCCTCGACAACCTGAACCGGGCCCTAGGGCTCCACCTCCCGCTCCCCCACATCGCCCTCCCCCTGGCCATCAGCTTCTTCACCTTCCAGCAGATCGCCTTCCTGGTGGACAGCTACCGGGGGGAGACGGCCGAGTACGACTTCCTGGACTACTGCCTCTTCGTCTCCTTCTTCCCGCAGCTCATCGCGGGCCCCATCGTGCACCACGGGGAGATGATGCCCCAGTTCTCCCGCATCCGGAACAAGCTGCCCAACCACCGGAACATCGCCATCGGGCTCGCCTTCTTCGCCATGGGCCTCTTCAAGAAGGCCGTCATCGCGGACACCCTCTCGGAGTGGGCCACCCAGGGCTTCGACACGGCGCCGGTGCTGAACCTCGCCGAGGCCTGGACCGCCTCGCTGGCCTACACCTTCCAGCTCTACTACGACTTCAGCGGCTACACGGACATGGCCATGGGAGCGGCCTACCTCTTCAACATCCGGCTGCCCCTGAACTTCAACTCCCCCTACAAGGCCGGCAACATCCGGGACTTCTGGCGCCGCTGGCACATGACGCTCACCCGGTGGCTCCGCGACTACCTCTACATCCCCATGGGCGGCAACCGGCGGGGCGTGCTCCGGGGCTACGTGAACCTGGTGGTGACCTTCTTCCTCGTCGGGCTCTGGCACGGGGCGGGGTGGACCTACGTCCTGTGGGGGACGCTCCACGGGTTGGGGTCGGCGGTGCACCGCTTGTGGCGGAACGCCGGCCTCCGGATGCCCACCTGGATCGGTTGGCCGCTCACCTTCCTCTTCGTCCACTGCACCTGGGTGGTCTTCCGGGCCCGCAACCTCCACGACGCCGCCAAGGTCTTCAAGGGGATGCTGGGGATGACGGGGGTTGTGCTCCCGGCGGAGTTGGCCCCGGCCCTCGGCCGGCTCGCCGAGCTGGGCGTCCGGTTCGGCGAGACCTTCGACTGGGTCAAGGGAAACGCCCGGGCGCTGGCGATCCTGGCGCTGGTGGCGGCCATGGCCTTCGCGGCCCGCAACTCCGTGGCCGTCGCCCGCGAACTCCGGCCCGACTGGAAGTCGGCGGCCTTCGTGACCGCCCTCCTCGTGCTGGGCGTCCTCCACCTCTCCCAGATGTCCGAGTTCCTCTACTTCATCTTCTAGGGCCGGGGAACGGAGCCGCATGAAACGCTACCGGGCATGGACCCGCCGAACCCTCCGGGCCTCGCTCGCCATCCTGGCCCTGGCCGCCCTCTTCAACTACGCGGTGGACCCCCTCCAGCAGTACCGCGCATCGACCTTCTACCGGACCTACTACGAAAAGCCCCGGTACCTGAACCCCGGCCTCGCCCGCACCCACGCCTACGACACGGCCATCCTCGGCTCCTCCATGATGCACAACTTCATCCCGAGCGAGATCGACAAGGCCCTCGGGGTCAAGAGCATCAAGCTCTCCATGGACGCCGCCTCGGCCCGCGAGATCTCGCTGCTCCTCCGGCTGGTGCTCCGGCGGCCCCAGACGAAGAACGTCATCATCGGGATCGATTTTCCGGCCTTCGCCGGCGCGCCAGACCGCCTGCGCTACGGGGCCGACACCTTCCCCTTCCACCTCTACGACGACAACCGCCTGAACGACTACCGCTACCTCCTCAGCATCGACACCCTCCAGTTCTCGGTGCGCGCCCTCGAGGCGAACTGGCTCGGCGTCCGGGCGAGAAAGCTCGATCCCGACCTCTACAAGTACTTCGGCCACAACCACGCCTTCGGCCGCGAGGTGGTGCTCAAGAAGTGGCGCGACGCCAACATGTTCCCCGAGCCCCCCGACTACTACGCCCTCCACAACCTGGCCCGGAGCTTCGACGTGAACCTCCTCGCCCACATCAAGGCCCATCCCCGGGTACGCTTCATCCTCCTGCGGCCGCCCGTCTCCCTCCTCATGTGGAAGAACGCCCCGAAGCCCGTCTTCCGCAACGCCCTCCTCTTCAAAGAATACATCTTCAACGCCACGCGGGATCTTCCCAACGTGGAGCTCTACGACTTCCAGGACGCGGCGGAGATCACCGCGAACCTCGACAACTACATGGACCCGGGCCACTACTCGCCGGAGATCAACCGCTTCATGGTGGAGTGCATCCGGACCGGCCGCTACCGGGTCACGCCGGAGAACTTCCACCCGCGGCTCGCGGCCTTCCGGCGGATGGTGGAGACCTGGCAGATCCCCGAAGACTGACGGCCTCGCAAGAATCCTCTGGGTGGATGGCCCAGCGGGAATCGCCGAGGACAAGGCGCGACCACCGAGAGAAACGAGGCGGCGCCGGAGACCACGCCGCAATGACGACAGTACCCGAAGCAACGCCGCAACCCGCGCATTTCTGCCGCGACGCCATCAATTCGGCGCCTCGGTGGAGGCGCGGGGCCGCCGTCGCCTGCGGCGGGCGTTACTTTTCTTTGCGTGCCCAAAGAAAAGTAACCAAAAGAAAGGGCAGCCCACTGTGGCGCCCCTCCCGTCCCGCCAACAACGTCGGCGGGACGGGGCGGGGTCCCCTCGGCGTCTCGGCGGGGCCGGGCGCGACGAAAAACTCGCCCCGCTTCGCGGGGCTCGGACAATTCGTCGCGCTCCTTCCGGCCCCGTCATCGACGCCTTCGGCGCCACAGAGGGCGGGGGCAGAGACGGGCCGAGAGTCAATTCATTCTTCCGGGGAGCCTGGAGCGGTGCTCTGATTCCCCAGCGGTGACGGCCTCGCAAGAATCCTCTGGGTGGATGGCCCAGCGGGAATCGCCGAGGACAAGGCGCGACCACCGAGAGAAACGAGGCGGCGCCGGGGACCACGAGGGGCCGAGGGGCTTGAAGCATCACCGCCAAGCGTTCCGCTTGGCGGTTCGCGCGACGCCATCGAGGACTAGGCCGCCCGCCCCCCCGGGACCTCGGGGTGAAGCCCCGTGGCCGGCTTGAGGTCCAGCACCGGGGTGCCGTCGCGCATGTCGAGGCCGCGCACGCGGAGCACCGGCCCCTCCACGGACAGGACCTCCACCACGGAGAGGCCGATGGGGTTCGGCCGGACCGGGGAGCAGATGCTGAAGACGCCGCGCTCGCGGTCCCGGTGCGGCGGCCGCTGGCGGAGGAGCTCCGGGGAAAAGGGCGGACTCTCGTGGAAGGCGAAGAGGACCACCACGCGGTCCCCGGGGCGGATGTCCGAGAGCCCCGCCTCGTAGGCCGGGTCGATCTCGATGGCGCCCTCCACCCGGGAGACCGTCCAGTGCCGGGGCACCTCGCCCGTGGGATTGCAAACGCGCCCGATGGGGTGCATCTCGAAGGTCATGGCCCTCCCTCCTCGCCCCCCGGGGGCCCCCGCCGTTGACGGCCAGCCGCCCGAGTGGCATATTCCCCGAAATTCAGGGGCAATCAAGGGTTGATTTCTCGTAAAGATGATGGCCTCGTAAAAAGTCTTCTGAGTGGATGGCTCAGCAAGAATCGCCAAATGCAAGGCGCGAGGATGTCGAGGAATGAGGCGTACGCTACGGTACGCCGCAATGACGAGAACATCCGAAGCAACACAGCAGTTGGCGCATTTTTGCGACGCCATCAATGAAGTCTGCCCGAAAAAACGCCGGCCCGGCCGGATGATGACTTCTGCGTGTCGAAGGATTCGTCCGCCGCCGGCCGCCTCGAAGACGCCCGGGCCGAGACCCCGTTTGTGCCGTGCGCCGGACGGGGTTTTTCGTGATGGCGTCGCAAATCGCGAGGCCATCTCTTCGTGTCCGGGGGAAAGGATCTTATCCCATGGACATCAGCATCGCACTCGTCATCCTCCTCGGCCTCGGGGGCGACTGGCTCTTCCGCCGACTCCGGATGCCCGGCCTCGTGGGGATGCTCCTCGTGGGCATCCTGGCCGGGCCCTACGTCCTGGGCCTCATGGCCCCGGAGATGATGCAGGTCTCGGGCGATTTCCGAAAGATCGCCCTCATCGTGATCCTGCTCCGCGCCGGCTTCGAGCTCCGGCGCGACACCCTCAACCGCGTCGGCCGCACCGCCCTCCTCATGAGCGCGGTCCCCGCCGTCTTCGAGATTGTGGGGGTGACCCTGGTGGCCCCGCACCTCCTTGGCATCTCCACCCTCGAGGCCGCCATCCTGGGCTGCATCCTCGGAGCGGTCTCCCCGGCCGTGGTGGTGCCGCTCATGATCGACTTCATGGACCGGGGCCGCGGCGCGAAGAAGGGGATCCCCACCCTGGTGCTCGCCGCCTCCTCCGTGGACGACGTCTTCGTCATCGTCCTCTTCACCATCTTCCTCGGGATGTACGGCGGGGGCGAGGTGAACGTCTGGGCGAAGCTCGCCGAGGTCCCCGTCTCCGTGGCCCTCGGCATCGTGGCCGGCGTGGTGCCCGGCTACCTCCTCTACCGGCTCTTCGAGCGCTACGATCTCCGCCCGCCCAGAAAGACCCTGGTGGTGCTCGGCGTCGCCATCGCCCTCACCTGGGTGGAGAAGGCCCTGGAGGGCCGCGTCCCGGTGGCGAGCCTCTTGGGCGTCATGGCCATCGGCTTCGTCATCCTCGAGAAGGCCGAGCCCATCGCCCACCAGATCTCCCAGAAGCTCAAGAAGCTCTGGGTCTTCGCCGAGCTGCTCCTCTTCGTCCTCGTGGGCGCCCAGGTGAACGTCCACGTGGCCTGGCAGGCGGGGCTGGCGGGGACGGCGGTGATCCTGGCGGGCCTCGTCTTCCGGAGCGTCGGGACCTACCTCTCGCTCCTCGGAACCCCGCTCACCCCCCGCGAGCGGCTCTTCACCGTGGTGGCCTACGTGCCGAAGGCCACGGTGCAGGCCGCCATCGGCGCGGTGCCGCTGGCGGCCGGCGTGGCCTCGGGCGAGCTCATCCTGGCCGTGGCCGTGCTCTCCATCCTGCTCACCGCCCCCACCGGGGCCGCGGCCATCATGTTCCTCGGCGAGCGGATCCTCGACCACGGGGAGCGCTCCCCGTACAGCTTCAAGACCCTGCGCGACCGGCTCGGCTCGCCCAGGGTCGGCGAGCGGGTGCGCCGCCGGGCGGACAAGACGGTGTGGAAGGTCATCGAGGAGCAGGAGATCTGGCTGGAGCCCCGGGAGCCCGGCGCCCGGCCCGAGCCCGCCATCCGCCTGCGGCTCTGGCGCGAGGAGACCAGCACCGGGCCCGGGACCGGGGAGACCCGCTACCTCACCCTCACCGGCGCGGACCCGCCATTCGAGGCGGAGTGGGAGATCCTCTACGTGGGCTAAAGCCGGCTGGTGCCCTCGGCCCGTTGACAGGGGCCTGCCCGGCGCCTATAGGTGGAGGCATGGAGCGGCCGTACAGCATCCCCAAACGTGAAGGAGGTCTCCCATGAGCCGTCATCCCGTGGTGGACGAGGAACTCTGCATCAGCTGCGGCACCTGCGCCGAGATCTGCCCCGAGGTCTTCGAGGTGGAGGAAGACGAAAAGGCCCGGGTGAAAAACCCCGACGCCTGCGACACCTGCGACTGCGAGGAGGCGGTGGAGAGCTGCCCCGCCGAGGCCATATCGTGGTCGGAGTAGCGGCGCCCCTGCTCGACTACGCCGAACCGGTCCTCGAGGCCTCCTCCTGCCGGCGGGACCGGGCCTGCTTCAAGGCCCGGCTCGAGACGGCGGCGGATCTTTCCCCGCTCCTTCCGTATGCCAACGCCCGGGTCAAGGTCCTCACCCACGACCCGGAGGAGCCGGTGCTCGTCTTCCGGCACGAGGGATACCGGGTGGCGCTCCGGCCCCACGAAGTGGCGGTGGGCGTCGTGGCCGACCTCGAGGAGGGCCGGGCCGCCGTGCGCCGGGTCGTGGACCTCCTGAACGACCTGTGGGCCCGGCGGAACGAGATCCCCCCCGACCCCCGGCCCCGTTCCCTTCCCCCGGCCATGGAGATCTACCGCCTCCTGCCCCGCACCAATTGCCGGGAATGCGGCGAACCCGCCTGCCTCGCCTTCGCGGCCAAGGTCGCCCTGGGCGAAGCGGAACCGGAAGACTGCCCGCCCCTCGCCGCCGACGCGGAGGGCCTCGCCCGCCTGCACCGCCTCCTCGAACCCTGAGCCCCGCCCCGGGCCGGCGCCCCTCCCCGGCGTGGATCCCCGGAAGCCCCCCGCACCGGCGTGCAAGGAGCTTGACTTTTCATAGCCATATGGCTATAAGACTTGCATGAAGCGCACCGTCCAGATCTACAAGGCCGCCTCGGATCTCACCCGCTACCGGATCCTGAAGCTCCTCTCCGGGGGGACGGCCTGCGTCTGCGAGCTCGCGGAGGCCCTGGAGCTGGCCCAGCCCACGGTGACGCGCCACCTCCAGGCCCTCGAGCGGGCGGGGCTCGTGACCTCGCGCCGGAGCGGCCAGCGGATGGACTTCGACCTCGCGCCCGACCCCCGGCACCCCGTGGCCCGGGAGGTCCTGGCCGGTGTCCGGTCCCGGGTCGAGGACGACCCGGAGCTGCCGCGCTTCCTCCGCCGCCTCCGGGCGGCCCAGGCGGCGCGGGGCCGGGAGGCGGGGCCGGCCTGCTGCCCCGGCCGCGCCGCCGCGGAAACGGGGGCCCGGCCGTGAAGACCGTGCTCTTCCTCTGCACGCAGAACGCCTGCCGCAGCCAGATGGCCGAGGCTCTGGTGAACCACCATCTCGCCGGCCGGGTGCGGGCCTTCTCCGCCGGGACGGCCCCCGCCGAGGTGCACCCCCTGGCGGTCCGGGCGCTGGCCGAGGCGGGCATCGACATGTCGGGGGCCCGCTCAAAGCACGTGGACGAATTCGCCGGCCGTGCCTTCGACCTGGTGGTGACCCTGTGCGGCGGGGCCGCCGAGGCCTGCCCCGTGGTCCCCGGCCAGGGGCGGCGGATCCACGCGGGCTTCGACGACCCGGCCGGCGCCACGGGCGGCGAGGACGAACGGCTCGCGGCCTTCCGCCGCGTCCGGGACCGGATGCGGGCGGAGCTGGTGCCGCTGGTGGCGCGGGAACTCGGGATCGAGAACGAGAGGTGAATCTTGATGGCCCAAATTCATAGCCACATAGCCATAAGTCTCCAAAATCGTCCCGGTCCGGCGGGAGGCCGGCCGTGAACTGGCGCCGGGAACTCCTGCTGATCGGGGGGGCGGTGGGCCTCTTCCTGGTCTTCTACTTCCTGCCCGGGGGGCCGAGATTCCTGCGGGCCGTGGACCAGGGCGTCCTGCTCCTCAACTTCTATGCCCGGGAACACGTCCTCTTCTGCCTGGTGCCGGCCTTCTTCATCGCCGGCGCCATCGAGGTCTTCGTCTCGGACCAGGCGGTCCTCCGGTACCTGGGCCCCGCGGCCCCGAAACCCGTTGCCTACGGGGTGGCCTCGGTGGCCGGGGCCATCCTCGCCGTCTGTTCCTGTACCATCCTGCCCATCTTCGCCGGGATCTACACCATGGGGGCCGGGCTCGGGCCGGCCGCCACCTTCCTCTACTCCGGCCCGGCCATCAACGTGCTGGCCGTCATCCTGACGGCCCGGGTCCTGGGGCTGGACCTCGGCCTCGCCCGGGCCGTCGGGGCGGTGGCGACGAGCATCCTCGTGGGGCTGGCCATGGCCGCCGTCTTCCGCCGGGAGGACCGGGAACGCCTCGACCGGATGGCCTCGGTGGCGACCGGCCCCGGCCGCCCCCTGTGGCAGGTGGTCCTCTTCATGGCCACCCTGGTGGCCCTCCTGGTCTTCGCCACGTGGGGCGAGGGTATCGGCCTCTGGCAGCGGGTGCACGAGGTGAAGTGGGTCCTCACCGCCGCCGCGGCCCTGGCCCTGGCCGTGGAGCTGGCGGTCTTCTACCGGGTCCGCCCCGCGCCCCTGGCCGCCCTCGCCGCGGCCGTCGCGGCGTCGGCCGCGGCCGCCGGGCGCCCCGAGATCCCCTTCACCCTGGGGGCCGCCGGGCTCTCCGTGGTGCTCTACACCGCCGGCGGCGAGGCCCGTGCCTGGTTCGAATCCTCCTACATCCTGGCGCGGAAGATCCTGCCGCTCCTCTTCCTGGGGGTCTTCTTCGCCGGGTTCTTCCTGGGGGCGCCCGGGGAGGGCGGCGGCCTCATCCCCGCCCGCCACGTGGCCGCCCTCGTGGGCGGCAACTCCCTGGCAGCCAACTTCTTCGCCTCGGTCATGGCGGCCCTCATGTACTTCGCCACCCTCACCGAGGTGCCCATCCTGCAGGGGCTCATCGGCTCCGGGATGGGGCCGGGGCCGGCCCTGGCGCTGCTCTTGGCCGGGCCCGCCGTCTCGCTCCCCAGCATGCTGGTCATCCGCTCCGTGCTCGGAACGCGCAAGACCGCCGTCTACGTAGCCCTCGTGGTGACGGTGGCCACGCTCACCGGGTTCGGCTACGGGTACCTCGCCGCCGGAGGCTGACCATGCCGGAAACCCTCTGCTACTGCTTCGGCTACACCGACGCGGACATCCGAGACGACGTCCGCGCCCACGGCCGTTCCACCATCTTCGCGCGCATCCTGGCCGAGAAGGCCGCGGGCGCCTGCCGGTGCGCGGAGCGCAACCCGCGGGGCCGCTGATGTCTCGCCGACGTCCGCCGTGCGGCGGACGAGGCCCTGCGCGCCATGGAGGAAACATCGTGAAAAAGGAGATGCCGGCCCCGTTCCGCCGCCCGGCGGCGCTGGCCGCCGCGATCCTCGCCGTCCTGGCCTGGGTCGTCCCGGCCTGCCCGGCCGCCGAGCGGAAGGTCGTGGTCTACTACTTCCACACCGCCTACCGGTGTCCCACCTGCCGCACCCTCGAGCGGCTCTCCCGGGAGGCCGTCTCGGAGGGCTTCGCGGCGGAGCTGGCCGACGGGCGCCTCGCCTTCCGGTCGGTGGACGTAACCCGCCCCGAAGACCGCCACTTCGTGGACGACTTCCGGCTCTACACCAAGTCGCTGGTGCTCGTGGAGGAGGGCGGCCCGGCCCCCAGGTGGAAGAATCTCGCCCGAATCTGGGACCTCGTGCGCGAGCCCGCCGCCTTCAAGCACTACGTGCAGCAGGAAGTCCGCACCTTCCTCTCGAAGGCCGGCGGCTCGGGAGGGCGGCCATGACCCACGGCATCCCCTCCCTCCTCGCCGCGGGCTGGCTGGGCCTCCTCACCTCGGTGAGCCCCTGTCCCCTGGCGGGCAACCTCGCCGCGATATGCTACATGGCCGGCGGCACCGGCCGGTGCTCCGGCCCGGCGGCGCTCCGGGCGGGGCTCTGCTACACCCTGGGCCGCGCGGCGGCCTACGCGGCCCTGGCCTCCGCCCTCTCGTGGGGCCTCCTCGCCGTGCCGCGGACGGCCTTCTTCCTGGAAACCCACATGAACCGCCTCATGGGGCCGCTGCTCGTGGCCACCGGGGCGGTGCTCCTCGGGTGGCTGCGCCTGCCCGCCTTCGGCCCCCGCACCGGGGCGGGGGCCCGGCACCTGGCGGACCGGGGCGGGGCCTGGGGCGCCGGGGCCCTCGGCTTCCTCTTCGCCCTCTCCTTCTGCCCCGTCTCGGCGGCCCTCTTCTTCGGGAGTCTCCTCCCGCTCGTCCTGGCCGAGCGGTCCCCGTTCCTGCTGCCAGCCGCCTTCGGGGTGGGCACCGCCCTCCCGGTGGCCGCCGCGGCGGCGGCCATCGCCGCCGGCGCCGACGCCGCCGCCCGGGTCTTCGAGGCGGCCCGAGGCCTCGACCGGTGGGCCCGACCCGCCAGCGGCGCGGGGCTCATCGCGGCGGGGAGCTACTGGACATGGAACCACCTCCTGGCACCGGTGCTGGCCGGGCCGGGGGCCTGAACGACACAAAACCAGGAGAAGGAGGTCCCCCATGAAGATCGAGATCCTCGGACCCGGTTGCGCGCGTTGCGAGGCACTCCGGGCCAACGCGGAACAGGCGGTGAAGGAACTCGGCCTCGAGGCGGAGATCGAAAAGGTCTCGGAGATGGGCCGCATCATCGGTTACGGCGTCCTCACCACCCCCGGGATCGTGGTAGACGGCAAGGTGAAGGGCTACGGCAAGCTCTTCTCCGTGGAGGAGATCAAGCGACTGCTCACCGGGGAGGAGGGATGAGCGCCCGCCGGCGCCGGCCCGCGATCCCGGAGGCCATCGAAGAAGGAGGACGGATCTCATGACCGACAACACCGCGGCGCGCCCGAAGCGCCTGAGCCTCTTCGAACGTTACCTCTCCCTCTGGGTGGCCGCCTGCATGGTGCTCGGGGTGGTCCTGGGCCGGACCTTCCCGGCGGCCACCTCGGCCATCCGGACCCTGGAGTTCGGCGAGAACACTCACATCAACGTGGTGATCGCCGTGCTCATCTGGCTCATGATCTACCCCATGATGCTCAAGGTGGACTTCAAGTCCGTCCTGGACGTGGGAAAGCGGCCGAGGGGGCTCCTCATCACCCTGTTCGTGAACTGGCTGGTCAAGCCCTTCAGCATGGCCTTCTTCGGCTGGCTCTTCTTCCGCCACCTCTTCCTGCCTATCATCGGCCTGGAGCTGGCCCGGCAGTACATCGCGGGCGTCATCATCCTCGCCGCCGCCCCCTGCACCGCCATGGTCTTCGTCTGGAGCTACCTCACCGACGGAGACCCGGCCTACACCCTGGTCCAGGTGGCGGTGAACGACCTCATCATGCTCTTCGCCTTCGCCCCCATCGTAACCTTCCTCGTGGCCGGGGCCTCCGGGCTCACGGTGCCCATCCCGGTGCTCCTCTGGGCGGTGTTCCTGTTCATCGTGATCCCGCTCGCGGCCGGGAGCCTCACCCGGACCCTGGCCATCCGCGCCAAGGGCCTCGAGTGGTTCGAACAGCGGTTCCTGCCCCTGCTCCACCCCGTCTCCGTGGCGGCGCTCCTGGCCACTCTGGTGATCATCTTCGCCTTCCAGGCGGACAACATCAGCGACAAGACCCTCCACGTGGCCCTCATCGCGGTGCCCATCATCATCCAGGTCTACTTCAACTCGTCCCTGGTCTACGGGCTCATGCGGCTCTTCCGGGTCCCGTACCCGGTGGCCGCCCCCGGCGCCCTCATCGGGGCCTCGAACTTCTTCGAGCTCGCCGTGGCCACGGCCATCGCCCTCTACGGGCCCGAGTCCGGGGCGGCGCTCGCCACCGTGGTGGGCGTTCTGGTGGAGGTCCCGGTGATGCTCTCGGTGTGCGCCTTCTGCAACCGCACCCGCCACTGGTTCACGGAGGTATGACCATGTTCGAAAAAGCGCTCTTCCCGGTGGACTTCTCCGAGATCTCCGACAAGGTCCTCGCCTGCACGTCCGCCCTCGAGGGGCTCGGCATCCGAAAGGCCGTGCTCCTCCACGTCACCGACGTGAGGTCCGCCGTGGACTTCCTCGGCTTCGACAAGACCTTCTACGAACGCCACGACCAAATGGCCACCCAGGAACTGGCCGCCCGGCTGGAGAACCTGCGCCGGGCCGGCATCGAGGCCGAAAGCCGCCTCGTCCACGACATCCCGGGAAAGGGCGTGGTCCATGCCGCCCGGGCCGAGGGTTGCGACATCGTGGTGATGGGCTCCCACGGCCGCACCTCCTGGAAGGAGAAACTCCTCGGGGGCACCACCGGCTTCGTGGTGGAGCACGCCGACGTCCCCGTCCTCGTCATGCGCCCGGCGGGCACAGGAGACCGCTTCACCTGCGCCCTCGAGGCCCGGCCCGTGACCGACCACGTCTGCCTCCTGACGGACCTGTCGCCCCGGGCCGAGGGGGCCCGCCGGGCGGCCCGGTCCCTGGCCCCCAGGGCGGCCCGGATGACCCTCTTCCACGTGGTGGAATCCCCCGGGGCGGGAGAGGAAACCGCCCGGGAGACGCCTCCCGGGAAGGCCCCCGCGGCGGCACGGAACCGGCTCGCCGGCCTTGCGGAAGAGATGAAGGCCGCCGGGGCGGGAGCCGTGGAGGTCGAGCTCGTCACCGGCCCCGTCCGGGAGGAAGTGACCCGGCGGCTCCGCCGGGGGGACGTGACCCTTGCCGTCATGGGCACCCGGGGGTGGGGCGGCTTCCGGGAACTCCTCCTGGGAAGCGTCTCCAGGGCCGCCGTGGAATTCGCCGCGGCCCCGATCCTCTTGGTCAGGGAGTGATGGCCCGCAAGGGCTTCTGAGCGGATACCCAAGGAAGGTCGAAAATGCACGGTGCGAGAATGCCGAGGAGCGAGGCGGGCCATGGGTACATCGCGGTGACGAGGGGATCCGAAGCACCACAGCCATCGGCGAGTTTTCGCGACATCACCAGGGCCGAGGCTCCCGACAAGGCTGGCCGCCGCATGTCGCTCCGAGACCTCCCCGCGTTCCTCGTCCTCCTCCTCGCCCTGGCCGCCCTGCCGGCCGCCGCGGCGGCGCCGCCGGCCCCCGGCCCGGCGCCCCGGAGGCTCACCCTCGAGGCGGCCGTCCGAACCGCGCTCCGCCAGAGCCCCCTCCTCGCCGCGGTGGTCCACGAGCGCCGAGCCGCCGGAGAAGAGCGCCGGGCGGCGCTGGGCCGGATGCTCCCCCAGGTCACGGCCTACGCCGACGCCCGGCGCCAGAGCGACCCCACGGTGGTGGTCCCCATCAAGAGCTTCAACGGCCCGCTTCCGGACTTCAGCCGCGACCAGTACCAGGCGGGCACCCGGATCCGGGCCCCCCTCTTCCACGGCGGCAGCCTCCGGGCCCGCCTGGCCCAGGCGGCCGCCGGGGACCGGGCCGCCCTGGAAGGGCTCCGTCTCACCGCCCAGCGGCTGGTGGCCGAGGTCACCGACGCCTTCAACCGGGTGCTCTACCTCGAGGCCCTGGTCCGGGCCCAGGAGGAGACCCTCTCGGCCCTCGAGAAGGCCCGCGCCGACGCCGCGCTCCGGCTCGAGGTGGGCCGCATCGCCCCGGTGGAACTCATGCGGATCGACACCCAGGTGGCCTCCCAGCGCCAGGCCCTCATCCAGAGCCGCGAGTCGGCCCTCCGGGCCCGGGAGGACCTCGCCCTGCTGCTCGGCCTCGACCCCTCGGCGCCCCCCGAGGCGGAGGGCCGACTCCTGCCGGCGCCGCCCGCAGGCGAGGCCGCCCCGGACATCGAGGCGGCCCTGGCGCGCCGCCCCGACGTCCGGCAGGCCGAGCGCCGGGTCCGGCAGGCCGAGGCGGCGCTCCGGGCGGCCCGGGGCCGGCGGCTCCCCGCCCTGGACCTCGTGGGGGACTACGGCCGCCGGGCGGGAAGCGGCTTCGAGGCCGACGAGGAGGTCTGGTGGGCCGGCGTCGCCCTCTCCTTCGACCTCTTCACCGGCGGCACCGTCTCGGCCGAGATCCGGAAGGCCGAGGACCAACTCCGGGCCGCCGAGGAACGCCTCCGCGAGGCCCGGCTCCGGGCCCGGACCGACATCCTCCATGCCCGTTCCGCCCGCCGGGAGGCCGAGCACCGCCTCGAGGTGGCCGCGGCCGCCCGCCGGACCGCCGAGGAGACCTACCGGATCGAGCAGCTCCGCTACCGGACCGGCGCCGGTACCGTGACCGACAGCCTGCTCGCCCAGTCCGCCTGGCTCCAGGCCAAGGCCGCGGAGCTGGCCGCCATCTTCGACCACCAGCGCGCCGCCGTGGCCGAGCGCCTGGCCCTCGGCCTCATCGAGGCCGGGCCCCCGGCGACGGCTGCAGGCGACGGCGAGACCCCGGAAAGGACCGCCTCCAGATGAAGACCCGACTCCGCCTGAACCGCAGGCAGATCGCCCTCGCCCTCGCCGTCCTGATCCCGGCCCTCGGGGCCGTGCTCCTCGTGCGCCACCGCAAGGCCCAGCTCGCCCGGACCCCGCCCCCCGCCCCGGTGCTGCCGGTGGTGACCACCGCCCGGGCCGCCTACGGCACCTTTCCCGCCACGGTGCGCCTCCTGGGCACCATCGAGGCCAAGGTGGCCGCCGAGATCGCCCCGCGGGTGACCGGCCAGATCCTCGAGGTCCGGGTGCGCGAGGGCGACCGGGTGCGCCGGGGGGACCTCCTCGCCCGCCTCGACGACCGGCCCGAGCGCGACCGCGTGGCCGGCCTCCGGGCGGCGCTCGACGCCGCCCGCACGGCCTTCGCCACCCAGGAGGCCGTCACCGGCCGCGACCGGCGCCTCTTCGAGGCCAAGGCCCTCAGCCGGGAGGCCCTGGACCGGTCCGTGGCCGCCCTCGAGGCCGCCCGGGCCCGGGTGACCGGCCTCGAAAAGGACCTCCACGCCGCCGAGACGGACCTCGCCTACACCCGCCTCGAGGCACCCTTCGACGGCGTGGTCACGGCCCGCCTCGCCGACCCCGGGGACCTGGCCCTCCCGGGCCGGCCCGTGGTCGCCATGGAGGCTCCGGACCGCGGCTACCGGGTCCGGGTCCGGGTGCCGCAGGACCTCTTCCCCGTGCTCGCCCCCGGGACACGGGCCGAGATCCTCCCCCCGGACCCCGGCACCGCCCCCCCGCTGGCGGCCCGGGCGAGCCGCGTGGTCCCGGCGGTGCGGGTCGGCACCCTCGCCGCCGTGGAGATCGACCTCCCGGACCGCCCCTTCGGGCTCCCCACCGGGGCCACCGTGGAGACCCGGCTCGAGACCCGGCGCCACGAGGGGTGGCGGGTGCCGCTCCGGGCGTTGCTCGAGAACGCGGGGGCCGACTGGGTCTTCCGGGTCTCGGACGGCGGCACGGTCCACCCCGTCCGGGTGGAGGTCCGCTGGCGCGGCGACACCTTCGCCGTGGTCCGGGGCGACCTGGAGGGTGTCCCCCGGGTGGTGACCGCCCAGGAGAGCGCCCTGCTGCGCCTCCACGACGGCGAGAAAGTCCGGGTGGCCGAGGCCGCCGGCGCCGACGCCCCCTCCGGGGCGGCGGCGCCGGGCCCGAAGGCGGACACCGGGAAGGCCCGGCCATGAACGCCCCGTCCGGCACGCCCACGCCCGGCCCCGGGGGCCGGAAGACCTTCGTCGAGGCCTACCTCGAGCGGCCCTACCTCATCACCTCGTTCATCCTGCTCGCCGCCGCCCTGGGGTTCATCGGTTTCAAGGCCATGCCCCTCAACCTCTTCCCCGACGCCAACTACCCGGTGATCGCGGTGATCATCCCGGAACCCGGGGCCGCGGCCTCGGACGTGGAAGACAAGGTGACCCGCACGGTGGAGAAGGAGCTGGCCACCATCGACCTCGTCCGCAAGGTCCGCTCCGTGAGCCAGGACGAGATGGCCGCGGTGAGCGTGGAGTTCGAGTACGCGAAGAGCCTCGACGCCGCGGCCACGGACGTGGCCAACGCCTTGAAGCGCATCGAGGCCAAGTTGCCCCCCGACATCCAGCCGCCCGAGATCTTCCGGGTCAGCGACGCCACCAACCCCGTCTTCACCCTGGCGCTGGCGCCGCGGCCCGGCAGCCACCTCGACCTCGCCAAGGTCCGCCAGCTCGCCGACAACGAGATCCGCGAGGCCCTGCTCCGCGTGCCCGACGTGGCCAACGTGGAGGTCTTCGGCGGCTACGCGCCCGAGGTCACCGTGGAGGTGGACCCCCGGCGCCTCCACGCCCACGGCCTCTCCCTGGCGCAGGTGATCGCCGCCATCCGGGCCCAGAACCTGAACATCCCCGACGGCCTCGTCTTCCGGGACGGCGGCCAGTACCTCGTCAAGACCCAGGGGGAACGCCTCGAGAAGGCCCGCCTCCTGGACATCGTGGTGGGCCGCGAGGCCGGGGGCGAGGTCCACCTCGGCGACGTGGCCGACGTCCGCACCGGCTACCGGGAGCGCCAGTCGCTCTACCGCGGAAACGGCCACCCGGCCATCGGCGTCAACATCCTCCGGCCGGAAAAGGGCCACGTCACCACCACCATCGCCGCCCTGGAACGGGCGCTGCCGGCCATCCGCGCCCGGTTCCCCGACGTGACCTTCGAGGTGGCCGACACCCAGAAGACCATCATCGAGACCAGCATCTCCAACATGGTGGATGCCCTCCGGGACGCCATCGTCATGACCGTGGCGGTGATCTTCCTGATCCTGGCCAACACCCGGATCTCGCTCCTGGCCGCCGTCTCCATCCCCTTCACCTACTTCCTCACATTCGCGGCCATGTACGTCTTCGGCTACGAGCTGAACATCGTGACGCTGACGGCCATGATCGTGGCGGTGGGCCTCCTCCTGGACGGCGCCATCGTGGTGATCGAGAACATCGAGCGCCACTTCAGGGAACTCGGGAAAGACATCCACCGGGCGGTGGTGGACGGGGTCAACGAGATCCTGCTCGCCAACTGGGCCGGTGTCTTCACATCGGCCATCGTCCTGGTCCCCATCATGTTCATCGGCGGATACGTGGAAAAGATCCTCCGCCAGTTCACGGTGGTCCTGGCCATGGCGCTCCTCGTCAGCTACGCGGTCTCGGTGACGGTGATCCCCCTGTTGGCCCGGCACGTAGTAAAGGCCGGCACATCCAGAAACCGCGTGGAACGCTGGGTGAGCCACGTCGGGCGGTACCTCGTGGATCCGGTTCGGGACTTCTTCGCGGGGCTGATCGAGGTGGCCCTGCGGCACCGGGGCCTCTTCCTCCTGGTGGCCGCCTTACTGTTCGTGGCCAGCATGCGGCAGATGCCCCTTGCCGGCCGGGATCTCATGCCTCCCATGGACACGGGCATCGTAAAGATCGCCTTCGAGACGGATTCCGACAGCTCCCTGGCGGCCACCGAGGCCGTGGCCGCACGGATCGAGGCCGTGCTCCAGGACATGCCCGGGGTCGAACGGATCTCCACCACCGTGGGGTCCGAGCCCGGCGTGGTGAGCTTCGGGACCGGGCGCATCCCCCAGCAGGGCCTCGTCACGGTCCACTTCGTGGACCGTTTCCACCGAAAGGAGACCATCTGGGAGCTCGAGGCGGCCATCCGGAAGCGGGCCGCCGCCATCCCGGGCCTCAAGAGCCTCGACGTCTTCGACTTCGGCGCCACTCCCCTCTCCTCCATCGCCGCGTCGGTGGACGTCATGATCTCGGGCCCGGACCCCGCCGTCCTGGACCGGCTGGCGGACGACGTGGCGGCCCGGATCCGCCGGGTGCGGGGGCTGACCACCGTCTCGCGCTCCTGGACCCTGGACAAGACCGAGTGGCGGATCCGGGTGGACCAGGAGAAGGCCGCCCGCTACGGCCTGGACCCGGTGGAGATCAGCCGGCAGCTCACCGAGGCGGTGAGAGGCGGGCCCGCCTCCGTGCTCCGCGTCCCCGGCGAGGACGGCTACGTCGTGCGGGTGCGCTACCCCGCCGAGGCCCGGGACAGCCGGCCGGACATCGAGGCCATCCAGGTCCGGACCCGGATCGGCCCGGTGCCCCTGGCCGAGCTGGCCCGGGTGACCCGGGCCCGCACCCGGACCCGCTTCACCCGCCAAGACCTCGAGCCCACGGTGGACGTCTACGGCTACCGGGCCACCACGGCCATCACGCACCTCCAAGGCCGCATCCAAAAGGCCCTGGCCGGCCTCCGGCTGCCCCCCGGGTACACGCTCCGCCACGAGGGCGAGATCAAGAACATGGAGGAGGCGGGCCGCCGCCTCAAGCGGGCCCTCGGCCTCGCCGTGGTGCTCCTCTTCTTCTCCCTGGCGCCCACCTTCCGGTCGTGGCTGAACCCCCTCACCATCATGACGAGCATCCCGCTCGCCATGATCGGGGCGGCCTGGGGCCTCCTCCTCACCGGCCGCCACGCCTGCATGCCGGCCAACATGGGGATGATCCTCCTGGCGGGCATCGTGGTGAACAACTCCATCCTGCTCATCGACTTCATCGAAAAGTCGCGGGCCGAGGGGGTGCCCCTCCGGGAGGCCATCGAGCGGGCGGTGCGCGTCCGGACGCGGCCCATCCTCATGACCGCCCTCGGGACCATCGTGGGGATGCTGCCCATCGCCGCGGAACGCGCCCTGGGCCTCGAGCGCCTCTCGCCCCTGGCGGTGGTGGCCATCGGCGGGCTCTTCGTCTCCACCCTGCTCACCCTGATCTACGTGCCCATCTTCTACACCCTCTTCGAGGACCTCAGGGCCTGGGCACGCGGGGTGGCTGAGGGACTGGCGCGGCGGGCCGGGAAGGCCCCGGCCCGGGGACGGTGAGATGCCGGGGAAACGGGAGAGGCGGCCGGCCGGCCGCGCCTTGCGCCCCCCGCGGGGCCCGCTGCCGGCGCGGGCCCTTCTCCTTCTCGCCGCCCTGCTCTTCGGGCTCCGGTGCGCGGCGGCGCGGGCGGGGGTCACCCTCGACGGGGAGATCCGCGAACGGTTCGAGGCCTGGAACGGCCTCAACAAGAAGGCCTACGGGGACGCGGCCGTGGACTCCGCCGGCACCGTCCGGGGCGAGCCCGACGACCGGCTCCTCCTCCAGCGCGTGGTGGCCGGCCTTACGGGGGAGGGCCGGCGGATCGACTGGCGCCTCCACCTCTACGACGCCCGGGTCTGGGGCTGGTCCCTCGACCAGGACGACTTCGTGAAGAACCGGGGCACCAGCGACGAGGTGGTCATGGACCCCTACGAGGAATACCTCGAGCTCTACGACGCCCAGGTGACGATCAAGGGGATCGGGACCCGGCAGTCCCGCCTCGTCCTCGGCCGCCAGGTCATCTGGTACGGCGACCGCCGCGTCTTCGGCCCCGGCTCCTGGGGAAACGCCATCGGCTGGCTCTGGGACGCCGCCCGGTACTCGCTCCGCCGGGGCCGGGACTTCGCCGACGTCTGGTACGGGCAGACCAAGACCAAGGACCCGGAGTCGTTGAGCCTGGCCGCCCGCCACGCCTACCAGGGCGTGGGCCTCTACGCCCGCCACGCCTGGTCCGCCACCGGGGGCGTCGAGCCCTTCTTCGCCTGGAAGAAGGCCCGCTTCTTCGACCGCGACCGGCGCGAGGACACCCGCTTCTTCGGCTGCCGCCTCTACGAGGACGACTGGCGGGGCCTCTGGTTCGACCTCACATGGATCCGGGAAACCGGCCGCTTCGAAGACCGCCGCGGCCCGGACCCGGACGTCTCGGCCTACGCCTACGTGGCCAAGGCGGGCTGGACCTTCCGGGACCTTCCCTGGCGGCCGCGGCTCGGCCTGGGCCGGGTCTACGCCTCGGGCGACCCCCGCCCCGGCGACGACCGCGTCCGGACCTTCTCCAGCCCCTTCGGCTCCACGGACGGCCGCCACTACGGCCGCCTGGACGTCATGTCCTGGGGCAACATGGTGGACGACCAGGCGAGCCTCGACCTCGCCCCCCGCCCCGGGCTCTCGGTCCACCTGGCCCTCCACCGGTTCTCCCTGGCGGAGAAGGCCGACAAGTGGACCTACTACGGCTACCGGGTGCCCGGCAACCGCCACGCCCACATCGGGGACGAATTCGACGCTGTGATCCAGTGGCGGCCCGCCCGGGACTGGGACGTCCAGGTCTTCTACGCCGTACTCCGGGCCGGGGACTTCATCACCGAAAACGGCATCGCCCGAAACGACGCCGGCCGCCTCGTCTGCCAGGTCACCTGGCGCTTCGCGGCGCCCCTTGACACGGCAGCACCACAATCCAGCAAGGAGGTGTCACCATGAAGAAACTCGACGAACTCTTTCCCATCGGTCTCGCCTTCCACGGCCACAAGTGCCCCGCCATGCCCATGGGGCTCCGGGCGGGCCTGGCCGCCATGCGGACCCTCGGGGTCGAGCGGGCCCAGGACAAGGAACTCCTCCTGGAGTCCGAGACAGGGAAGGGCCATGCCGCCGCCTGCTTCCTGGACGGCCTCATGACGGCCACGGGCTGCACCTACGGCAAGGCCAACGTCCGGAAGCTCTACTACAACAAGCTCGCCTTCACCCTCATCGACGCCCGGACGGGACGGGCCGTCCGCGTGGCGGTCAAACCCGACTTCTTCGAGAAGGCCCTGGCCTCCCCCTTCGTCCAGCAGCGGAAGGCGGGCGTTCCGCCGCAAGAGATCCCGGCCGAGATCGCCGACCCCCTGGTGGAACGGATCCTCGGGCTCCCGGAGGCGGAGTTCCTCGAGGTCGGGGAGGTCCGGACCGTGGAGGTCCCCAAGGGGAAGGGGGTCTTCGAAGCCCGCCGCTGCGCCGGATGCGGGGAGCTCACCTTCGTGAACAAGCTCCGGGTGGGCACCGACGGCGAGCTCTACTGCATCCCGTGCTCCGGCTACCCGGACTGATGCCCCCGCCCGGCCGCCGCCGCGGCGGCCGGGCGACCCCCGGGAGGTCCCGCCCATGATGCTCTCCCTGACCGCCGCCATCGTCCTCGCCCTGGCATTCCTCTTCTCCATGCTGGGCCTCGGGGGCGCCATGCTCTACATCCCGGTCTTCCACTGGTTCGGCTACGACTTCAAGTCCGTGGCCATCCCCACGGGGCTCCTGCTCAACGGCGTCACCGCCCTCTCCGCCGCCGTCTCGTACCTGCGGGCCGGCATGGTGGACGTCCGGGGGGCCGCGCCCCTCATCGTCTCCTCGTTTCTCGGGGCGCCGGTGGGCGCGCTCTTTACCCGCTACGTCCCCACCGAGACCCTCATCCTCCTCTTCGCCGCCGGGATGATCCTCGCCGGTGGGCGGATGCTCATCGCCGCGGGCCGGCCCGACACGCGGCGGCACATGGCCCCGGGGGCCCGGTTCGCCCTCATGGGGGCGGGCGGCTTCGGCGTGGGGATGATCGCCGGGCTCCTCGGGATCGGGGGCGGCTTCCTCTTCGTCCCCATGATGCTCGCCATGGGCTACCCCACCAAGCAGGCCGCGGCCACCAGTGCCTTCGTGGTGGTCTTCTCGTCCTTTTCGGGGTTCGCCGGGCACCTGGCCGAGGGCCACTTCGACTGGCCCCTCATGGGGGCGACCCTGGCGGCGGTGATCGTCGGCTCGCAGTTGGGGGCCAAGGTGATGCGGGAGCGGATGAAGGCCGCCTGGATCAAGCGGATGTTCGGCGGGGTCCTCCTCGCCGTGGCCGCGAAACTGCTCTGGAGGCTGTTCGGGTGATGAAGACGCGGCCGGCGGCCGGGCCACGGGTGGGAAGGCACGAAGGCACGGGGCCGGGCCTTCCCGGGCCACCGATTCGGCAGGGGCCACGGGCCGTGGCCCCTCCACCCCAGCCCCCCGAAAGGGGGGCTTTTTTTTTCGGCTAAAAGGCCAGCTGGAGCCGGGAGAAGGCCGCGGTCTTGTCCCGCCGGGCGCCCGCCGGCGCAACGAAGCCCGCCGGCCCGACCCCGGACCAGTAGCCGCTGATCCCGTCCCGGAGGTGCGCGTAGGCCACCCCGAGGTCCAAGGTCAGGTACCGGTGGAGGCGCCAGGTCCCCATGACCAGGGTGTCGATACCGAGTTCCGAGCTGCGGCCCCGCGGCGTGTGGCTGGCGCCGAACCAGCCGGCGGCGAGCCGGAGGGAGAACCGGCTCTCGAACCGGTGGGTGTAATAGGCCTGGACGGTCACGAGGCCGTAGCCGTTGTTGGAGATGTTGACGGCGCTCTCGTCGATGCCGGTGTCGGTGGCCCCCTGGACGGTCAGGAGCCCGGTGTAGCCCCAGTAACCGTAGGTCCGGGAAAGGGCCATGACGGGCAGGAAGCCGCTCCCGTCCCGTTCGCCGGAGGCGTAGGTCGCCATGAGACCGGCGGCGTGCGGCCCGGCCTCGGCGGTCACCTCCAGCTTCGCCGCGCACCCCTGCCCGGGATCGTCCACGCCGAGCAGACGGCCGTCGGTCCTGGACCCAAGGACGCAGGCGCGGACCGCCACGGCGGGCCCGGCCTCCACCTCGACGCCGGCCCCGTAGTTCCAGTGGCGCCGCGTGTGGTGTCCGTCAGGGGTGGCCGCATCCAGGAACGAGAGCCCGGCCGTCAGCCGCAGGCCCGGCGCCGGCCGGACCTGGAGATCGAGCTGGTAATGGTCGAAATCGTCGTGGGCGACGGGTTCCGCCCCCTCATGGAGATCGGCGGCGAAACCCCGGACCTGAACCGGTCCCAGGGGGACCCGGACCTCGACCCCCACGGGGTTGTAGTCCCAGTCGGCGGAAAAGAGCACGTCGCCGAACCGGTCGGAGAGTGGAAGGATGCCCGCCCGCACCTCGGGGCCGTGCAACCCCAGGGGGGCGAAGGCCACGACGGCGTGTCGCACCCCCACCGTGGTGGCGCGGGAGCCGGAGGGCGTTGTGGTCAGGTTGTCGTTGGTATGACCGAGTTCCAGCTCGAGGTGCGATCGCAACCGCTCGCCGAACCGGAAGTCCAGGTCCTGGCGGATGCGGACCCGGCTCGCGGTGGGATGGTCCCCGGGCAGGTCGTTGTCGGCGGCATAGGAATTGACGCGGTACTGGCCGCCGAACCCCACCTGGATGTCCCCCCCGGGGGGCGTGAAGACCAGGGGCGTCTCGCCGCCCGCCCCGGGTCGCTTCCCGGGTCCTTCGGGGCCGGCCGCCCGCCGGCGCAGCTCTCGGATCTGGGCGTCCTTCTCTTCCAGCGCCCGCTCGAGGTCCCCGACCCGTTCCTCCAGGCGGTCGAGGCGCTCCGCGGTCGCGGCATCCTGCCCGGAGGCGGCCGCCGCCCGGTCCACGGGGACGGCGACCACGGCACAGCAGAAGACCGCCGCCGCAAGGGCCGCGGCCCCCCGGGGCGCTCGCCCGCCGCATCTTCGTGCCGGCATCATGTCTCCTCTCCGCCGTGCCCACGCCCCGCCCGGGGTCGTCCCCCGTCGTCCGCCGGGGATGTGCCCCGGGGGCGGGCGGACCCGCCCCCGGGCGCGGTGACGGCCGGCGATCCTAGAAGGCCAGCTGGTAGACCAGTTGGACCTTGTAGTCGTCGCCGAGCTTGGTGCCCGTGGCGGGCAGTTTGTGCTTGAGCCCCGTGTCGTCGTCGTAGTTGGTGGTTTCGTAGTCGAGCACCAGCAGGTTCCCCTTGGCGACATCGAAGGACAGGCCGACGATGTAGAGGTCGTAGGCGGTGTCCTTGGCGATGTCGTCATCGTTGTCCTGGTCGAAGTGATCGTAGCGGCCGAAGAGCGAGAGGCGGTTCGTGACGAAGGGCAGGCGCACCCGCCCGAAGAACGAGTAACCCTGGGTCTGGAGTTCGTCCACCAGGTTGCCCAGTGCATCGGTCTTGACCCAGGAACCGGCGGCGTTCCCGGTGGTCTGGAAGTACTGGGCGGTGAAGATGAAGAGCGGGTGCTCGTAGCTCAGCATCCCCAGGTTCACCATATAGTCGGGCTTGTCGCCGTTGTAGTCCTTGTTGCCCTCCCCGAACATCCCGAGGTAGCTCAACTGGAAGCCGGGCAGGAGCCAGGGCAGGGGCCGGGCCGTCAGGCGCACCTCGACGGCCTTGTTCTGGTTGGCCTCGTCGGCATGGTAGCCGCCCCCGTTGTAGACGCCGACCTGCCAGCTCCCGTAGAGGCCGTCGTAGTGATGGTTGCCGGTCTTCTCCTTGGCGTCGGGCAGCTTCCCGCCGATGTTGCCGCGCAGGCTGACGCCGAGGTCGGCGGAATTGAAGACACCGGCACGCTCGATGGCCATGGTGCCCTGGCAGCGGTAGGGGTTGACGTGTTCCTCGAAGTCCAGCCAGGGATTGTGCCCCTGCCCGAATTCGGCCTTCATGTCGGTGAGGAAACCGAGATCCCCCGGCCGGAACTCCGCGTAGAGGTACTTCAGCCGGAATTCCCAGTCACCGTCCGCCTTCCGGGTGATGTCGCTCGTGATCCGGGCGGAGAGCCAGGGGGTGATCCGCTTCTTCACCGTTAGGTAGCCCCGGCCCAGGGTGAAGCGGTCGAAGCTCTCTTCCCCGCCCGCCTTGGGCGACTTCCCGATGGAATAGTCGAGGTACCCCAGGAGGCCGATGGACAGCCCCTGGAGCGCCGGCGGAAGCCCGGCCTCCCGCCCGTTCTCCTTCGCGATGGCCCGGGCCTCCTCCGGGGTCAGGACGCCCTTCTTGACCAGGGTCTGGAGCAGCGGGTCGTCCGCGGCCCTGGCGACGCCGCCGGCCGCAACCACCGCGGCGGCGAACGCCACGGCCATGAACGCCACGAGATACCTTTGCGCCGTTTCGATGACTTTCATGAATCCCTCCTTGTCGTGTTGCACGTTCATCCCTCGCCGAGACGGCCCCAGCGGCGCCGCTCAACTCAACAGCCGAAGTCTTCCTCCTCGGCGTCGCCGGAGGACGTGTCGCCCGCCGGCCCGCCCCCGGGACGGCCGGCCGGTGGCTGCATCACCCCCCCCGCCGCCCCGGCACCCCGGCGTTTCCACTTGAGATAGGCCGCGTAGCCGCCCTTGAGGGTATAGACCCGGGTGAAGCCGAGCTCCCGCAAGACCACCAGGACGTGGATGGCCCGGCGCTGGGTATGGCAGACGAGCAGGATCGGGGCGTCCTTCCCGGGAAGCAAGTCCAGGTGCCTGAGGACCCGGCGGAAGGGGATGTTGACCGCGTCCTTGAGATGTCCCTTGTCGAATTCCTCGGGGTCGCGGACGTCCAGCAGGAAAAAGCCCGGCCCGCCACCCCGGAGCGCCTGTTCCAGCTCCGCCGGCGTCACGCGGTAGCGATCCTCCGGTACCGAGGTGAGGTAGTCGTCGCCGGCGGCCGCCAGGACGGCCAGCCGGTAGCGGCTCCAGGCCGCATCGTCGGCGGGCCGGATCACGATGGCCGACCTGAAACGCTCCGCGGCGCCGGCGAAGTCCCCGTTCCGGAAGGCCCGGTCGCCGGCCCGGACCAAGGCCGCGTAGCGCGCCGCCGTCCTTTCCCCCGCCCCGCTCTCCCCGGGCGTGGCCTCTCGGCCGCCCCCGCCCCCGGAGGGGTGTCCTGCCTCCCTGCACGCGGCGGGGAGGCAGGACAAGAAGAGGAGGAGTGCGATGAGCCAGGGAGGAGCGGGGACCTCCGCCCTGGAGAGAGAAGACCGTACCGGTGGCATGTCAGACCTTGACCACCCGGACCCACGAGTCGTAGAAGGAACAGCTGCCGCCGATGGGGTCGGAGAGGCACATGTTCCGGACCGCCGGGTCCACCATCATGACCGCGTTCGGGCACAGCCCGGCGCCGCGGCGGGGATCGCCCTTCACCAGGGCACCGTCCACCGTGACGTCGCGGGAGCCGTAGGCCCAATGGCCGTAGCTCCAGCTGGCGACCACAGTGCCCGGCCGGATCCCTTCCTCGAGCCGGACCACGCCCACCACCTCCTTGAACTCGCTGTCCAGGAGGGGGATGCGGCCCCTGGAGTTGCTCGGTCCCTCGAGGCGGACCAAGTCGCCGTCACGGAGGCCGAGCCGCCGGCCGTCGGATCGGTTCATCTGGACGTAGTTGCGTTCCTGCTCGGACACCATGGTCCAGTAGTTGCTGATGGTCCGGGACTGGCCGCCGAGGATCAGCTTGTAGGTGAAGAGCTGGAAGGGGTAGTCGTCACCGGTGGTCACCACCCGCCCGGCCGCGTCCCGAACGGGCTCGAAGATGGGCAGGCCGGAGAAGTTCTCGCCGGTCATGCTGTGGCGGCCCAGGGCGACGTGTTCCACGAAGAGGTTGAACTGGCTGGCGAAACGGTGGTGCATCCGGGCGCCCTCGTAGGCCTTTTCCGCCCCCTCGAAGCGGCCGCCCCGGTTGAGCACGTACACCACCCGCCGCCAGAGGTCCTCGCCGCCTCCCACTGCGGCCTTCCAGCGCTTCTCGTCGAAGACCGTGCCGGCAAGATGCCGCCGGGCCTTGCGGAAGATTTCCATCTCCCCGGTGCCGGCCGGGGGGACCTTGTCCTTGCCTCCCTTGTCGCCGTAGGCGATGTTGGCCACCATCTTGAGGTAGAAGTCCTCCCGGGTCCGGAAGTCGAGGCCGGGCCCGAAACCGTCCCTTCCGTAGCCCGGCAGGCCCAGCCGTTCGGCGATGGCCAGCATGAGGGCCTCCATGGAGATGGGCTGCTCGACCCCGAAGACCGTGCAGGTCTCCACCAGGGGGGCCACCGCGGGCTGGCGGACCTTGCTCCCCCGGGTGGGGACGGCGGGCGTGAGGTGGGGGAGGCCCCAGCGCTCCCAGATGGCCGTGTCGGGAAAGATGTAGTCGGCGTACATGCTGGTTTCGCCGATGACGATGTCATCTGCGAACACCAGGGGGATCTTCTTCGGATCCCGCAGGGTCTCGATGGTGGCGTTGGCCCCGGGAACGGAGAAGGCCGGTGTCCCCTTGTGGAGGAAGAGGGCCTTGATCGGGTAAGGGTAACCGTCCGCCGCGCTGGGGATGACCTCCTGGTAGACGTTGCCGGTGTAGGGGTACCACGTCCGGCGGGCCGGGTACCCGTGCCGCCGGAACAGGGTGGTGTCCTCGTAGTGCCACTTCTCCCGTGACAGCGTGACCCCGAAGGACCCCACCTTGCCTGGGTGAAGCCCCTTCTTCACCGGGAACGGCTGTCCCTTCTTGCTCCCGTCCTCGTGCCAGTGGCCGCCGCCCACCATGAGGCCGCCCTTCCAGTCCCCGTTGCCCACCATGAGGTTCAGGGTGAGGATGGCCTGCCCGTTGTAGTAGCCGTTGGTGTGCTGAACGGGGCCGCGGTAGAGGTCGGCCACCGCCCTGCGCCCGTGGGAGGTGAACTCGCGGGCCAGGGCCACCACCTGCTTCACCGGTACGCCCGCGGCCTCGGCCCACTGTTCGAGGCTGCGTTCCATCACCAGGTCCCGGAGCAGGGCGAAGGCGGTCTTGTACCGGACCCCGTTCACCTCTCCTTCCGCGAACAGGTCCCCCACCAGGGGCTCCCCCTTCTCGGCGTAAGGATCGAAGGGCCGCAGCCGCCCGCCGACGCTGACCATGAAGCTGTGCTCCCCGCAGAGCTTGCACTCGTCGCCTCGAAGGAGCTTGACGCCCCGCTTCCCGTCGCCGGACAACCGCACGAGATGGGTGGCATTGGTCCAGGTGGTGTCCCCGTTGGCCGCGGCGGCGGCCCGGTTGGCCGCCCGGAGGTAGGCCTCGTTGTAGCGGCCGTTTTCGATGATCCACCGCAGCATGCCCAGGGCCAGAGGGGCGTCGCCGCCGGGGCGCACGGGCACCCAGTAGTTGGCCTTGGCCGCGGTCTTGCTCAGGCGGGAGTCCACCACCGCGAAGCGGAAGTTGCGCTTGGCCTGGGCGTTGGTGATGTAAGAGGTCCAGTTGGTGGGCCCGAAGTTGGCCTCGAAGGGGCTCGTGCCGAAGAAGATCACGAACTCGCAGTTGGGCACGTCCGGCTTCATGTGATGCTTGCCGCCGCCGTAATCCTCGCGGTACTCCTTCAGCACCGGGTGCCACTTGCCGCCCTTGTACCGGGAGGTCATCTCGTTGTAGGCGATGTGGTGCGACTGCTCACACACGGTGGTGTGCTCGTACCAGTTGACGGAACCGAAGGCGTTCTTCAGCCACCTCTGGGAAAACTCCTTCCGGCCGTGCTCGATCCGACCCGCCAGGAAGACGAACTGGTTGTTGACGGGCCCGAGGTCCGGATGCTCCGGGTCGATGAGGAGATCCAGGCGGGCCCGGTGCTTCTTGCGAAAGTCCGCCGCCGTCATGTCACCCCGGGCCACCGCCGCGGCGTCGGCCTTCAGCTCCTTCATGACGGCCGGATCACGGACCGCGAAGAGGTCCTTGAGACCCGGCACCTTGCCTTCCCCGAAGAGGTCGCCGCCGTTGACGATCTCGTCCACGGCCTTGTCGAAATCGATGGTGACCCACTTGTTTTCGCCCCTGCGGCTCCCGGGCTTCCGCTTCAGGACCTTTCGAATCCGGTAAGGGTCATAGAGTGTCTGGACCCCCGCCTGGCCCTTCGAACAGAGCCGCCCGTCGAAGACCACCGCGTCTTGGGGCTTCATGGTGTAAGGAAGGTGGGGGTTCATGTTCATGGGGCTGTAGGGATTCCCGTCCACCTTCACCATGACCCCGTCCAGGACCTTGGCCTTGATGGTACAAGCCGTGTGGCACTGGAGGCAGCAGGTATAGATCACGCCTTCCGGCCGGTCGAAGGGATAGGCGTTGGCAGCGAGATGCCGCCGTCCCCCGCGCTTGCCGCCCCAGGCATCGAACCCGGGCAGCCCGGAGGCGGCGGCGAGCCCGCCCAGGAAGGCGGTGCTCTTCAGGAAACCCCGGCGGCTCAGGCGGATCCTCCGCCCGTCCACCTCCATGGTGTCGTAGCGGTCGACTTTTCCATTGCGATCTTTGGCGGACATCAGGCAACCTCCCGATCATCGCGGCCCACGATTGGCAGCAGCTTGTACCCGACGAGGAAGAGCAACACGGAGAAGGACGAGACCCATACGGTCACCAACCATTCGCCGAGGGTGGGCAGGTAGGTGTACTTGAGGCCCGGCCCCGTGAAGGCATACTCGAGGCCGGCGATCTCGGGGTTGATCTGGGCCGGGATGACGATGTTCAGCCGTACCGCCATGAAGGTGACGGCCACCAAGAACCCGGCCAGGGCCACGGCGCCCGCGGCACGCCCCCCTTCCCCGGTACGGCGGAGCACGGCGTTTCGGAAGAGCAGCCACACCGGCACCAGGACCCCGAAGAAGATGTGCACCACCCAGAAGACGTACCACCGGGACCCGAAGAGCACCGCCCGGATCGGAATGGCCTCGTCGGGGATCTCCGAGTAGAGGCCGACGAAGAACTCCGAGACCTCGAGGAGCAGGTCCAGCAGGACGATGGCCAGGACCACCTTGCCCAAGAACCGCATCATGTCCTCGAAGGCCGGGCCGTCCCGGTCGGGTCCCCACACGTAGACGATGGCGGCCAGGAGGGCGCCGCCCGACGCCAGTGCCCCCACCAGGAAGGCGATGGGGGTCAGGCCGCTGTGCCAGTATGTCCGGGCGCCGACCACCCCGAAGAGGGCGCCGACGCCGCCGTGGAAGGCGATGGCCAGGGGGACCCCGATGGAGCCCAGGACCTTCAGGATCCGCCGGTCCCTCTCCACGGCCGAGTCCGAGGTGTCCGTGGAACCGAGGGCCACCACCCTGGCCAGGGCCGCCGAGGCCCCCTGCCCCCTTCCGGCGGCGATGAGGTCCACCCGCATGGCAAACCAGAGTTCCACCAGGATGATCAGGAAATAGCTCGAATACAGGATGCCCATCCACGACATCATGGACCGGAAGTTCGGGTGGAGGACCACCCGGTACACGCGGAACTCGTGGCCCAGGTCCAGCCAGATGGAGATCAGGGCACCCACCAGGCAGGCGAAGGCGGTGAAGAGGGACAGCTTGCCGATCTTCTCCAGGCGCTCGATCCGGGCCACGTAGACCAGCGTGGACAGGAGGAAAGACCCGGCGGAGAGACCGATGAAGTAGATGTAGGCCGCCACCCAGAGGCCCCACGGGATGTAGGAGCCGTAATCGGCCATGCGGTGACCGAGGGTGAAGCGCTGGTAGAGGCCGTAGAGGCCGATCACGAAACCAACCGAGGCCAGCAGCCAGGCCAAGCCGTTCAACCGCTTTTTCATCTTCTCCCCCTATACCAGGTAATAGGTGCTCGGACGGGTCCCGAACTCCGCCTTGAGCCGCATCACCCGGGGCGAGGCGATCAGGCGGGAGACGAGGCTGTCCGGGTCGTTGGAATCGCCGAAGTAGGTGGCGTCCCCGAGACAGGTGGTGACGCAGGCGGGCAAGAGCCCCTTGTCGATCCGGTGAAGGCAGAAGGTGCACTTTCGGGCGTTGCCCGCCGGGGAATCGTGGCGGTTTCGCCTGGGCCACGTCCTGCCGTACTCGAAGGCGGGTTTCTTTTCGTAGTCCGGGATGTACGGGGTGCCATCGCTGTAGTAGAAGCCCTTGTCGAAGGTCCTGGCGGAGTAGGGGCAGGCATTGATGCAGTAGCGGCACCCGATGCACTTGTCGTAGTCGATCTCCACGATGCCGTCGGGCCGCTTCCAGGTGGCGTGGGCCGGGCAGACCTTGACGCACGGCGGATTGTCACACTGCATGCACGGGCGGGGCATGAAGGTCTTTCGAACGTTGGGATACCGGCCGATCTCCCGCTCAATGACGGGCCGGTAGACCACACCCGGCGGGAGGTGGTTCTCGGCCACGCAGGCCGTGGTGCAGGCCGTGCAGCCCACGCACTTGGCCAGGTCCAGGACCATGACCCAGTGCCGCTCGTTCATGGGCTTGGCGAGGGCCCGCCTGAGGTCCTCCGTCATCCGCCGCCGAATTTCCTGGGGTTCGATGTCCATGAATGCCATGGTGAAACCTCCTGAGATCCCTATCCGCAAGCACTGCGAAGGCGCCCGGCCCGGCCGCTGGCGGGTGACGCCGCCGCCCGGCTCACCCTGCCGACCACAACCAGGGTAGATCCACCGGCGCACGAAAAAAATCGGGGAATCTTGGATAGTTTTGTCGGAGTTGACCGGACAGGCCGCCCGGACGTGTAGGAAGATCCCCGACACCGGCCGCGACCGGCGGGGAAGGCGATGTGTCAGGCCGACGGGCGGTCCATGAGCCCCAGGCGGAGCACCAAGTCCACGAGCTCGGCCCTGCTGGAGATCCCCAGCTTGGCCATGGCCCGGGACCGGTAGGTGGCCACCGTCTTCTCGCTCAGGTGGTGCCGGTCCGCGATCTCCCGGCTGGTATGGCCGTGGGCCACGGCCGTCATGACCTCCTGCTCCCTGGGGCTCAGGGTGCCCCAGAGGGCCCGATCCCGCCCGTCCTCGGTGGCCTCCGCCCGGGGCCGCCGCTGGACCGCGCCGAGCAGCCCGGCGACCATGCTGGAGTGGATGAAGGGCTCCCCCCGCGCCACGGTCCGGATCCCCAGGAGCAGCTCGACGTCCATGGCCTTCTTGAGGAGGAACCCGGCCGCGCCCTCCTCCAGGGCCCGCTCGAGATAGCGGGTGTCCTCGTGCATGGTGAGGATCAAGATCCGGGAATCGGGAGAGAGGGAACGGATCCTCGAGACGAGTTCCAGGCCGCTCGTCCCGGGGAGGGAGATGTCCAGGAGCACCACGTCCGGTCGCGCGTCCCGGATCATGGACAGCGCCTCGCCGGCCTCCCCGGCCTCCCCTACCACCTCCATGTCCGGCGCGGCCTCCAGGAGCAGGCGGAGCCCGGCCCGGAGGATGGCATGGTCGTCCACTATGGCCACGGTGAGCCGCTCCGTCATCCCGCCCCTCCCGGCAAGGGAACATCCAGCACCACCATGGTCCCCCTGCCCGGCTCGCTGTCCACGTGCAACCGCCCGCCCAGGAGCTGGGCCCGCTCCTCCATCCCGTAGAGGCCGACCCGGCCGCCGCGGACCTTCCCGGGCACGAAGCCGGTTCCGTCGTCCTCCACCACGCCGCGGATCCGCCCGGCCCGGCGTTCCAGGATGACCGTGACCCGGCGGGCCTCCGCATGCCGCACCACGTTGGTGAGGGCCTCCTGGATGATCCGGTAGACCCCGATCTCCACCGGGGCGGGCAGGCGCCCCTCTTCCACGCCGATGGGAGTGAAATCCACCTCTATCCCGTGCTGCTCCATGAATTCGGTCACGTACAGATCCAGGGCCGCGGCCAGACCCAGGTCGTCCAGGACGGGCGGCCGCAGCTCCACGGAAAGGCGATGGATCCCCTCGAGTTCCCGGGTAAGGGTATGGCGGAGCCGCTCCACCCCCGCCCGGGCCGCCTCGCACCCGGCCACGCCCTGGAGCACCTTGAGTTCCACCATGAGCGAGGCGATCGACTGCCCCACCTGGTCATGCAGTTCCCGGGCGATCCTGGCCCGTTCCTCCTCCTGGGCCACGAGGACGCGCCCCATGAGCTCCCGGCGGAGTGCCTCCCGGCCGGCCCTCTCGGCCTCGGCGGCCTCGAGCCGCTCGGCCATCTCGTTGAAGGCCGAGATGAGCCGCCCGGCCTCGTCCCGGGAAAACTCCCTGACCCGGGCGGAGTAGTCCCCCACCTGGATACGGCGGGCGGCCTCCGCCAAGGACTTCAGGGGCCGCGTGAGGACCCAGGTCAGGAGCCCCGAGAGCAGGACCCCGCCTGCCATGACCAGGAGCGTGGTCAGCAGGAGGTCCCGAACGAGAAAGTGGATGACCGCCCGGGATCGACGTTCCGATATGCCCACCCGGAGGATCCCGGCCGCCCCGCCGGAAATCGGCACGGCGGTATCCCACACGCTGCCCTCGTTGGTGAGGAAACGGATCGTGCCCGCGTCCTTCGCCCGGTGCCGGACGCGAAGGAGGTCATGCGGAAATCCGCCCTCGAATGTATGAACGAGGACCTGGCCGCCCGGGTCCAGGACGAAGGCATAGCGGAGATCGGGCCGGTTGGCCCGGGCCTCCCGGAGCAACCGGTCGAGACCATAGATGTCGTTGACCAGGATGAAATCTCCCGCGTGGGCCGACAGTTCCCCGGCCACGGCACGGCTCATCTCCCGCAGGTGCTCCGAGACCTGCCGGGACATGACCCGGTAGACGTGCACCGTAGCGAAGGACCCCACCAGGCAAGCGGTTCCCAGCACCATCCCGATGATCTTGACGCGGATGGGAACCGAATCGGCCACGGCCCAAAAGGCGGCCCCCGCCCGGCCCAGGGCCCCCACCAGGAGGGTCCTCGGGCGGCCGCCCCAAGGACCTCGGCCCTTCAGCGCTCGCACCGCTCCTCCCGGGGCTCCTGGCACGGCACGCGGTAGAGCGCGGGATCCACTTCCACGAACCGGTCCACGCCGAGGGCCTTAAGGGCCTTCCGTCCCTCCGGGTCGTCTTGGAGAGCGAGCAGGAGCCGGCGAAGCCGCGACTTTTCCACATCCGGAAGGGAGGCCGGCACCACCACCGGCGGGATGCCGAACTCCTCGGACCGGAGAATGACGCGGACACGCTCCGCCAGGGCCGGCTCCGCCTTGGCCAGCCGCTCGAAGACGATCTCGTCCACGGCGGCGCCGTCGGCCAAGCCCTCCGCCACCGCCCGGATGGAGCGGTCGTGGCTGTAGGTGAAGAGGGTCCTGCCGAAAAACGGCCCGGGCCGCCGCCCCATCTCGGCCAGGACCCGCCGGGGATATCGGTAGCCCGTGTTGGAGAGCGGATCCGTGAACGCGAAGACCCGGCCCTCGAGGTCCCGGAAGGCCTTGGCCCCGGAGGCGGCGGGAACGATGATGAGGGCCCGGTAGGTCACCTTGCTCCCCACCTGGGGCACCACGAGCAGTTCCATGCGGTGTTCCCCCGCCGCCTGGCAATAGGCCCCGGTACAGACGAAGGCCAGGTCGACGCGCCCGTCGGTGACGAGCTTGTTCACCTCGAGGTAGGTCCGCCGCTGGACCAGTTCCACCGGGCGGCCCATCCGCTGCCCGAGGTACTGGAGCAGGTCCCGGTAGGCCTGGAGATTCCCCTCCGGGGACAACATGGCGGCGACCGCCATGCGGAAGGGCCGTGCATTGTTCCCCCGCATACGGCCGGGAAGGGGCTGCAGGCGGTCCAGCCGCACCACCTCGTGCCGCCCGGCGCCGCCATCGTCCGGGCCCCGATCACATGCGGCAAGGAGCGGGAGGAGGCACAGGAACGCCAGCCAAGCGGTCCGAGTTCCGGGAGCATATCTGGGGATCGAAAACGTCATGATGCCTCCCGCGCCGGAGGGCGCCTGGTCCCGGGCTCCCGCCTCTCCTCCGCTCTCCATTCTACCAAACAACGAGGAGCCGCCAAAATCCCCGGCCGCAGCGGGGCCTCCGCCCCCTCACCCGTCCCCTTGCCCCGGCCGAAGCCCGGCGGCGAAGGCGGCAAGCGCCAAGAGCTCCGCCCCGGCGGCGAAGGCGGCAAGCGCCCCGGGGGCCGCGTCGTGGAGCGCCCCCATGGTCCAGCCCCCCGCGAGCCATGCCGCCCCGTAGACCGCGTGGAAGATCCCGTAGGCGGTGCCCCGCCGCCACCGGGGGGCGAGGTCCGCCACCGCGGCCCGCATGACGGCCTCGTGGAGGCCCATGACGGCGCCCCAGAGGACGACGCCCGTCACCGCCGCCCCCGGCCCCGGCGCGAAGGCGAGCGCCGTGGCACCCGCCGTGAGGACCGGCACCCCGCCGATCACGGCGAGGCCGAGGCGGTCGTAGAGGCGCCCGGCCGCCAGGGCGGCCAGGGCGTCCACCCCCATGGCGAGGGCGTAGAGGAGGGGGATCGTGGTGCGGGAGACGGCCCCGGTGACCCCGAGGTGGTAGGCGACGAGGGGGAAGTTGGCGAGCCCCAGGACGGCGAAGAAGGTGAAGAGGACGTAGGCCCGGAACCGGCGGCCGAGCCGCGTGGGGACCGCCGCCCCCGGCCGGCCGGCCCCGGCCCGGGGCGGCTCCGGCGGCGCCGCCGCCCGGGCGCGCCAGAGCGCGAGGAGGGCGAGCCCCACGGGGACGACGAGCACCGCGAAGCCGGCCCGGTAGCCGAGCCCCAGGGCGAAGACCCCGGCCAGGAGCAGCGGGCCGGCCACGGCGCCCACCTGGTCCAGGGCCTCGTGGAGGCCGAAGCCGGTGCCCCGCCCCACCTCCCGGGCGGCTCCGGCGAGGATGGCGTCGCGGGCCGGGGATCGGAGGGCCTTCCCCGCCCGCTCCAGCACGAGGCAGGCGGCCGCCGCCGGCCACGAGGTCACCAGGGCCAGGGCCGGGACGGCGAGCATGAGCCCGTAGCCCAGGAAGGTGAGGGGCCAGTAGGCGCGGGTCCGGTCGGCGGCCACCCCGGAGGCGAGCCGGAGGACGTGCCCGGCGAACTCGCCGAGCCCCGCCACGAGGCCCACCGCCGCCCCCCCGGCCCCGAGGAGCGCCAGGTACGGCCCGGTGACCCCCCGGGCCCCCTCGTAGGCCATGTCGCCGAAGAGGCTGACGAGGCCCAGGCAGAGGATGAAGCGCAGGGCCCGGCGGCGCCCGGCCCCGGGATCCGGCCCGGCGGAGGACACCATCCGCGCCACCCGGGCCGCCCTACCCCGCGCGACCCCGGCGGGCCGGGACGGCCGCCCCGGGGTTCATTCGCCCGCCTCCCCGGAAAGCAGCCGGACCGCGTCGCCGACCCGGATCTCGCCGCCCCGGAGCACCCGGCCGAAGACCCCTTCCCGGGGCATGATGCAGTCGCCGGCCATGTGGTAGATGGCGCAGCGGGTATGGCAGCGCTTCCCGATCTGGGTGATCTCGATCTCGACCTCGGCGCCGATGCGGACCCGGGTCCCCACGGCAACGGCGGGCCAGTCGATCCCCTCGGTGGCGACGTTCTCCGCGAAGTCCCCGAAGTGGACGTCGAGCCCCCTTTCCCGGGCGCGCGAGATCCCCTCGGCGGCAAGCAAGCTCACCTGCCGGTGCCAGGGCCCGGCGTGGGCGTCGCCCTCGAGGCCGTGACCGGCCACCAGGACGGCCCGCTCGACCCGCGTCTTGCGTTCCCCCTTCCGCTCGCTCCAGGCGATGGAGACCACGCGGCCCCCGCCACTTGTGTTGTCCATCATGTTCGTTCCTCCGACAAAAAGACGCGGGGCGGGCCGTCCGGCCCGCCCCGCGCTTGGATGTCCGCGAAGGGCCGGATCAGCCCTTGAGGGACGTCTTCCGGGCGAGCCCCGCCAGGAAGCCGCGGCGGCTCATGTTGTCCACCTCTTCCCAGGTCCGCTCGCGCGGCGCGTAGTTCTTGAAGAGGGCATGAAGGTCCTTCTTCTTGCCCTTCCAGTAGACGTTGGGCCCGATCTTCACCACGTCGGACTCGAGGCGCTTGGCGCCCTCCTTGTGGACCAGCTTGTAGACGCGGGAGTTGCGATCGGAGAGGTCCCCGAAGATCCGGGCGTCGGCGATGCAGGTCTTGACGCAGGCCGGCTCCTCGCCGTGGGCGAGCCGCTCGTAGCAGAAGGTGCACTTGTCGGCCTTGGGCTCGTCGAGGGTCTCGTCGAGGTAGCGGGCGTGGTAGGGACAGGCCTCCACGCAGGCGCCGCAGCCGATGCACCGCTCCTTGGCGATGAGCACCGCCCCCGTGAAGGGATCCTTGTACGTCGCCTTGATCTCCATCCGGGTCTTCTTCCCGGTGCGGAAGTCCGTGAAGGTCCGCTCCTCGGGGTCCACCGGGCAGACGTCCACGCACACGGGGTGGTCGCAGTGGTTGCAGAGGCCGGGGAAGAAGGTATAGGAGATCCCGTAGGGGGTCTTTTCCGGCCCGATCCGCTTCACCCAGTTCCGGCGGTAGCCCTCCTCGGTGGGGACCTTCCACTCCGCCCGGCACGCGATGGCGCAGGCGTGGCAGCCCACGCACCGGTCCAGATCTATCACCATGGCATATTGGCTCATTCCTTAACCCTCCTTATTACGCGCTCTTCTTGAAGCGGGGGATCTCCCGGGGCAGCGGCCGGAGCTCGGGGATGTCGAGCGCCTTGCCCCCCTTGACGATCCGCACGAAGCTCGTCCGGTGGCTCGAGGCCCCGGTGAACGGGCAGTTCTCGTAGTGGGTGATGAGGAACTGGTCGCTGGCGCCCTTGCCGTAGGCCCGGGTGAGGCGCTTGGAGCGGCTGCCGAACCCGTGCGGCAGGTAGATGGCGTCGGGCCGGATGCCCGGGGTCACCTTGGCCTTGACCTCCAGGGAGCGCTTCCCGTCCTGGTTTTCGAGCACGATGGTGTCGCCGTCGGCGATGCCGAGCTTGGCCGCCACCTCGTCGTTCACCCAGGCGTGGTTCTCGGGCCACTCGTTGTGGAGCCAGAGGTTGTTCATGGTCCGGCTGAAGGTGTGGACCGGGACGCGGCCGTAGATGAGCCGGGCGTAGCCCTTGGGGGGCGCCGGGGTCGGCTCGAACTTCGGCACCGGGTCGAAGTCGTCGTCTTCGTAGTGCGCGACCGCGAGGTTCACCTTGCCGCTCTCGGTGGGGAGCTTGAGCTCCTTGCGGCTCCGGTAGGGATTGGCCTTGTAGCTCACGATGCCGCCCATCCGGTTGAGCTTCTCCAGGGTGAGCCCCGCCCCCTTGAGCTCCTCCTCGATGTACTCCACCTCGTGCTCGCAGGGGTAGCAGTCGACGCCGAGCCGCTTGGCGAGCTCGCGGGCGATCCAGTAGCTGGACTTCGACTCGAAGAGCGGCTCCACCGCGGGCTGGCGGACGGCGAGGTACGGGGTGATGCCGTCGTAGGTATGGAGGCTGTCGTAGCGCTCGAGGTAGGTCGCCCCGGGCAGCACGATGTCGGCCCACATGGCCGCCTCGTCGGCCATCATGGACTCGGTGAAGATGAAGTCCAGTTTCTTGATGGCCTCCATGGTGTCGTAGGGGTTCGGGATGGTCTGGAGGATGTTCACCCCGTTGACGCCCCAGAGCTTGATGGGATAGGGCTCACCGGTGAGGGTGGCCTCGATGATCTTGGCCGTGGGGTTGCCGGGGAAGTTCCCGGCGTAGGGGAAGTCGTCCTTGAGCGAGGTGTCCGGCTCCTCCACCTCGGCCTCGCACTCGGGGCACTCGCTCTTTCCGGTCTTCACCGGGGTGGGCAGATACAGCCCGCCCGGCACGGCCACGGCCCCGAGGAGCCCGTTCAAGATGGCCAGGGCCCGGTGGCGCTGGACGTCACCCCGCCCGTACCAGGTGGAGTGCCGGCCCGGGTGGATGGTGACGTTGGGCGCCGCCTTGGCGAGCATCCGGATGGCGGCCTCCATGTCGGCCACCTTGAGGTCGCAGATACGGGCGGCCCATTCGAGGGTGTAGTCCTTGACACCCTCCTTCACCGCCTCGAAGCCCTCGCAGTGGTTGGCCACGAAGTCCTTGTCGTAGAGCTTGTGCTGGATGACGTAGTTGATCCAGGCAAGCAGCAGCGCGGTGTCCGTGCCGGGCCGGATGGGCAGCCAGACGTCGGCCTTGTTGGCCGGGGCCGAAAAGCGCGGGTCCACCACCACGAGCTTGGCGCCGTTGGCCAGCCCCTGGATGTACTCCCGCACGTGGGAGACGTGGACGTTCTCGCCGATGTGGCTCCCCACCAGGAGGATGGCCTTGGCGTGCCCCATGTCCGTGTACTGCCGGGTGCCGGAGACCAGGTACCCCATGGAGGAGATGAAGGCCTCGGCCACGGGCCCGACGCACTGGAAGAAGGCGGGCTCGTTGGAGTAGTTCTCGGTGCCCATGTGCATGAAGAGGCCGCGCATGAACTCGGCGGAAGCCCCGTGGTCGAAGTAGGCCAGGGCGTGCGGGCCGTACTTCTTCCGCACCTTCTTCATGTTGTAGGCCACCTCGTCCAGGGCCTCGTCCCAGGAGATCCGGGCCCACTTGCCCTCGCCCCGGGCGCCCGTCCGCTTCATGGGGTACTTCACCCGATCCGGGTCGTAGAGGAGCTGGACGCCGGAGTTGCCCCGGGCGCAGACCCGCTTGCCGTTGGCCGGGCTCTTGGGGTTGCCCTCGATCTTGACCAGCTTGCCGCCCTTCACCTTGGCCACGATGGGGCACCGCCAGAAACACATCTCGCAGACGGAGTAGACCTCCTTGGCTCCGAGGCTGCCGGGCAGCTCCCCGGAGGCCATGGCCTTGGCGGGCCTGAAGAAAGCCTTTCCTCCGCCCAGCTCCATGGCGGCCAGCGCCATGCAGCTCGCCGTCGAAAACTTAAGGAACTCTCTTCTCTTCATGCACAACCTCCTCCAACAGTCTGTTCAGACAGGCGTCGGTGACCTGCGCCAGGGCCGCGTAGAAGGGATGCGGCCGGGCCGCGAGGAGCCGGGCGGCCAGCTCCGGATACCACTTGAGCAGGTGGCCGCCCAGGAAACGCTCCAAGAGATCCAGCCGGCCCTCTTCCAGCAAGAGCCCCACGAAGGCCAGTTCAAAGCCGATGTGATCCCCGGGCTCGGGCCCCTCCACGGGCTCGAACCCCATTTCCCGGTAATAAGAAAGGGCCTCGTCGTGCCCTTCCTGGTAGAGAAAACCCGCCCGGTGGCGGTAGATGGAGGCGTAGGGCGGCGCCGCGGCCCCCTCGGGCGAGTTGATGAACAGGCGGGTGTACTCGGTCTGGAGTTCTTCGAGGGAGATCTCGGGGACGTCGGGGAGATCGAGCCCGAGGTCGCGGGCGAGCTTCTTGAGGGTCCAGGCACCGTGCAGGGCGACCTGCGCGTCGGGATACTGGAAGGCCCGCCCCAGGAACAAGAAGAGATCTCGATCGGATGAACTCATCAAGTCACGATGGTTTGATATCTATCTTTTAGGAACCTTTTCCGGCCGGAGCGAGATTCGCCAGAACCCGGGCGAATGAACGGGGCTTGGGGGCACTTCATAAAACAAAAACGCCCCGGGCGCAAGGGGCAATTCACCCGCCCGGCAGGAGCCGTCCCCAGGCCGCCAGGTGCCGGTCGCCCACGGCCTGCACCTCGAAGTGATGGAGCCCCGCGGCCTCGAGCTGACGGCGGACCTCGCCGGGCCGGTAGGCCGCCAAGAGCGACCGGAAGAAGTCCCGGCGGAGGATCTCCGGCTCCCCGCCGGCGTAGCGGTCCACCAGGGCCGCCGCCTCGGCCGGGCTGTCCGGCCGCCGCAGATCCATGACGAAGACCGCGGCCCCCGGGCGCCCGAAGGCCCGGGCGGCCCGCCAGAGGACCCCCGGGTCCGCCAGGTGGTGGAGGAGACTGTTCGAGACCACGAGATCGTAGGCCGATCGGGCCAGCGGCGCGTCCGGGAGGACGCCCAGGACCAGGCGGACGCGGTGCCGGGCGGGCGATACCGCCAGCAGGCGCCGGGCCTGGCGCAGCATGGCCGGCGAGCCGTCCACCCCGTGCACCTCGCAGCCGGGGAACGCCTCGGCGAACCGCCGGGTGATGTCCCCGGGCCCGCAGCCGAGGTCCAGCACGGGCCCCCGGACGGAAAGGCCCGGAAAGCAGCCGTGGAAGACCTCGAGCACCCGGCGGTGCGGCTCCTCGAAGTCGGCCTCGGCGTAGGCACGGGCCTGGTCCTCGCCGGCCATGAGCTCGGGCTCCGGGACACGTTCCATCACTCGCCGGAGGGGCCGGCCCCGTCGCCCGCCTCCCCCGCGGGCAACCGGAGCTCGAAGTGCCGCTCGAGGCGGCGGGGATCGTCGTAGTGCTCCCGCCCGAGGAGGGTGATGGGCTGGTGGCCCCGCTGCCGCATGCTGCCCACGGCGGGAATCCCCATGGAAAAGAAGAAGAAGCGCTCCACCCGCTCCGATCCCGGCACCACCCCCCGCCCGTCGAAGAAGCGGCGGCCCGGCCCGGCCGGGGTCTCGAGTTCGGCGTAGGGCCGGAGCTCGTAGCGCCGCCCGGGCCCCGCGGATGCCTCGGCGGTCACCCGGAGCACCTGGTGCCAGCCGGACATGAGAAAGACGGCCAGGCGCTCCCCCGGGCCCGGAACGGGCAGCGCCTGGGGCACCAGGGGGTCCGGGCCGAAAGGGATCGGGCGGGCCCGGACCGCCACGGCCGGTGCCGGGAACTCCATGTGGTAGCAGCCGCAGTTGTTCATGGCCTCCCCCAGGATCGGCCGGCCATCGGGGCCCAGGACGAGGGCGAAGGTCAGGCCGTCGAAGGCCCCTTGCTCGAACCAGGGCGTGAGGCCGCCGTTTCGTTCCGGGTACCAGATCACGTAGTTCAGGCGGAGGAGGGGCCGGCCCCCGGCCAGGAGGTGGTCGAGGTAGAAGTAGACCACCGGCCGGTCCCCGTCCACGCGGAACCCGCCGCTGCCGGGCACCACGGCGCCCCACCGGTCGGCTGGATGGACGGTTTCCTGGACGAAGACCGGGGCGAAGGCCGCCGCGAGGCGGCGGGCCTCCCCGGGCGAGGGGAGCGGCACCCCGAGGGGGTTGCGGGAGGCCCGCCGGAGGATGGCGGCCACCTCCCCGGCAGGAAGCGGGGGCCCCGCCGCCGCGGGCCGGGCGGGCGTCCAACCGCCGTCCCGGACCAGGGCCCCGAGGTCCTCCCGGAACCACTCCCGCCGCTCGGCGTAGGCATGGGCCACCGCCAGGGCGAAGGGCCAGCGCACCAGGGGATAGAGCCCGAGGACCCGCATGGAAAGCCGGTAGTCGTCGGGGACCCGGAGCCCCGCCAGCCGCCGCCGGAAGGCCTCCGGGGCCTCGAGGGCGGCCCCGAGCAGCCGTTCCCCGCAAGCGGCCGCCCGGGGGGCCAGCTCCGGTTTCCCGAGGCACGCCAGTTCCCGCTCCCGCCCCTCCCGGTCGAGCCGGGCCAACTCCCCGGCATAGAACCGCAGGGAGGCGCCGTCCATCTCCCCCGGCGAAAAGGCGGTCCAGAAGCGGGTCACGCGAAGGAAGGGCAGCCCCGGCACCCGCGCGGCGGCGGCGTCCACGCAGCCGGCGGCGCGGGCGGCCCGGTCGAGCCCCTCGAGCAGGGACCGGCAGTCCGCCGCCCCGGGGCGGAGGGCCGCCGGGCGGGACGCCGCGCACCCGGCGGCCGCCAGGGCCCACAGGAGGGCGGCGGCGAGGCGGAGCCCCCCCGCCCCCCTCATGTCGCCGCCTCCGCCGCGCCCCCCGGGGCCGCGCCGATGGCGCGGAGCCGCTCCCGGAGGGCCGCCGCCAGCCCCTCCTCCACCCGGAGGCGCAGCCACCGGAGGTTGGCGAGGCAGCCGTCCACCGGCCCGCCCGCCTCGAAGTCGGTGTCGGGCACGAGGAAGGTGAGCTCCGCGAAACCGGCCTCCCGGTAGGCCTCGAGCACCGCCTCCTGGCCCGCCAGGGCGGCCTGGAGGTCCACGCCGGCCAGGAGCACAGCGGCCAGCCAGTACCCGTTGTAGAGGAGCGGCATCCGGTCCGGGGCCGCCTCGCCCAGGAAGGCCGCCATGGCCCCGGCCCCTTCCCGGGCCGAGAGATTCAGCAGATGGGCGTCGAGGGCCGCCTGCCGGTGGAGGAAGCGCGGCTCGGCGACGGCCTCGCCCCGCACGGCGGCTCCCAGGGGACACCTCGGGTGGAAGAGGCCGAAGCGGGTCCGGGGAAAGCGGCGGCAGGCGGCGGGACGGACGGGATGGACCCCGCAGAGGCCCTCGGAGGTGAAGGCGGGACAGGCCCCGGCCTCGCCGGGGACCACCCACTCCACCACGAAGGGCCGCCTCGGGACCGGCCAGGGCCCCGGGGCCTCCACGTCCGGGAAGGCGCCGAGCAGCAGCCGGCCGAAGAGGACCGGGTGCGTCTCGCCCGCGTAGGGGAGCCGCTTCACCGCCGGGCAGCAAGGCTCCGGGCAGAGCTGGCAGGGAAGACGGGCCGGCTCAGCGCCCATGGACCGCCCCCGCCAGCATCACCACCGTGGCGGCCCGGCCCGTCCGCCCCTCCCGGCGGTAGGAGAAGAAGTCCCGCGAGCAGGCCGTGCAGGTCTCGCAGACGGTGATCCGCTCGGGGCGGACGCCCGCCGCCTCGAGCTGCCACCGGGTGGCGGCCCGGAAGTCCACGTGCCGCGCCCCCACCCGGAACCGGTGCAGCCCGGGGGGCAGGAGCCGTTCCCAGTCCCGGAACTCCGCGCAGCAGGGCCCCAGGGCGGGACCCACGGCGGCGAGGAGATCCCCCGGCCGGCTGCCGAAGGCCGCGTTCATGGCGGCCACCGCCCGGCCGGGGAGCCCAGCGGCGCTCCCCCGCCAGCCGCAGTGGACGTTGGCCACGGCCCGCCGCACCGGGTCGAAGAGGACCAGGGCCTGGCAGTCCGCGTGCCGGATCATGAGGGCCACCCCGGCGGCGTCGGTGAGGAGCCCGTCCACGCCGTCCACCTCTGCCGCCGTATCGTCCCCCACCACGGCCAGCTCCACGCCGTGGACCTGCCGGGCGGAGACCAGGCGCCGGGCGCCCACGGCCGCCGCCACCCGGCGGCGGTTCTCGGCCACGGCGGCCGGGTCGTCCCCCACGCCGGCGCCGAGGTTGAGGCCCTCGAAGGGCGGCCGGCTCACCCCGCCCCACCGGGTGAAGTGCCGGAGGCGGGCGCCGGCCGCCTCCCAGTCCTCGAGGGGCGGAAGCGCCACCGGCCCCCCGGTCCCGTCCTGGATGCGGCGCGGTTCCATGCCGATTACTATACCCTTATTCCGCGGCGGGTGGAGCCCCGGCCCCGCCGCCCCGTGCCCATGGACCGAGCCGCCGAATCGCCCGACACCTTCGACCTCACCGTGATCGGCGGGGGCCTGGCCGGTTCCGAGGCCGCCTGGCAGGCCGCCGAGGCCGGCTGCCGGGTCCGCCTCGTGGAGATGAAGCCCCGCCGGTTCTCCCCCGCGCACAAGTCGCCGTTCCTCGGCGAACTCGTCTGCAGCAACTCGCTCCGGTCCGACGCCCCGGACTCGGCCGTGGGCCTCCTCAAGGAGGAACTCCGGCGGGCGGGGTCCCTGGTCATGGCCGCCGCCGACCGGACCCGGGTCCCCGCCGGGAAGGCCCTGGCCGTGGATAGAAACCGCTTCGCCGCCGAGATCACCGCCGCCCTGGAGGCCCACCCCCGGGTGGAGATCGTCCGGGACGAGGCCACCGCCCTGCCGGACACGGGCTGGGTCATCGTGGCCACCGGCCCCCTCACCTCGGACGCCCTGGCAGCCGAGCTCCGGGCCCGCATCGGCACCGGGTACCTCCATTTCTACGACGCCATCGCCCCCATCGTGCTGGGCGAGTCCCTGGACCGCACCGTGGTCTTCGCCGCCTCCCGCTACCAGGAGGGGGGAGGCGACTACCTCAACTGCCCCATGGACGAGGCCGCCTACCGGCGCTTCGTGGAGGCCCTGCTGGCGGCGGAGAAGGTCCCCCTGCGCGACTTCGAGCGCGCGGCCTACTTCGAGGGCTGCCTCCCCATCGAGGTCATGGCGGAACGGGGCCCCGAGACCCTGCGCTTCGGCCCCATGAAGCCCGTGGGCCTCGTGGACCCCCGGACCGGCCGGACGCCCCACGCCGTGGTGCAGCTCCGGCGGGAAGACCTCGAGGGCACCCTCTGGAACATGGTGGGCTTTCAGACCAAGCTCAAGTGGCACGAGCAGGAACGGGTCTTCCGGATGATCCCCGGCCTGGAGCGGGCCGAGTTCGTCCGCCTGGGCAGCATCCACCGCAACACCTTCGTCTGCGCGCCCCGGGTCCTCACCCCCGCGCTCCGGCTCCGGGCGGACCCCCGGATCTTCCTCGCGGGCCAGCTGAGCGGCGTGGAGGGCTACGTGGAGTCCACCGCCATGGGGCTGCTGGCCGGGCGGAACGCGGCCCGTCTCGCCCGCGGCCTCCCCGGCCTCGTCCCCCCGCCCACCACCGCCCACGGCGCCCTGATCCGCCACCTCACCGAGGCGGACCCGGACCACTTCCAGCCCATGAACGTCAACTTCGGCCTCTTCGCGCCCCTCGGCCGGCGCCTCCCGAAGCGGCAGCGGGGCGCGGCCTACGCCGAGCGGGCCATCCGGGACTGGGCGGCCTTCCTGGCGAGGTCGTGACGACACCGCCCCCCTCCTCCCTCAGGGCGCCGATCGCCGGGGACCGGCGGCAGACCTTGCCCAGCCCCGGCACCTTTTGACCCCCGCCGCGACGACCCGGCGCCCGGAACGCCCCGCCGGCCCGGGATCCGCGGCCGGTCCGCCCGGCCCCGAGGCCTGGCACGATATCTGCTTAAACCTGGCCGAGACGCCATGCCGAAAGGCCCCGAGGACAAAGGAGCGCCCCGATGAACCGGAACCTGCGAGCGATACCGGCCCTCCTCGCGGCGGCCGCCCTCTGCGGCGCCCCCGCCGCCTGCAGCGCCCGTCATCCCGCCGACACTGTGGCGGCCCAACCCGCCCCGCCGGCCGCCGCCCCGGCGCCCGGGGTCCGGGCGGCGCCCGCCCCGCCGCCCGACCCCGCCCGCGACTTCAACCGCCGCATCCACGAGCTGGCGGCGGAACTCCTCCAGAACCTGGACCACGGCGCCAACCCCGAAAACCCCATCGTGGTGGCCACCTTCGTGGACCTCAACCGCCTCTACCGCACCACCCCCTTCGGGCGCTACGTGGCCGAGCAGCTCATGGGCGAGCTCCAGCGGGCCGGGTTCCGGGTGCTCGAGGTCCGAAAGACCGCCTCCATCATCGTCTCCGAGGACCACGGCGAGTACGGTCTCTCGCGGGACGTCCGGGAGATCGCCCGAAAGGCCTCGGCCCGCCATGTTCTGGTGGGCACCTACGTGGCCCGGGGCGGCCACATCCTCCTCAACGCCCGGCTCGTCTCCAACGACGACAGCGTGGTGGTCTCCTCTGCGGCCGCCGCCCTCCAGCGCGACACCTTCCTCGACCGGATGCTCTGGCCCGCCTCGGACCCCAAGGAGCAGCCGCCGGTCAGCATGCCCGTGAAGGGCTACGGGGAGAGCCCCAGTGTGCGCATCCTCACCGGTCCCTGAGGGCGGCCGGGCCGCCGGGCGGCGCCTCGCCCGGGCCCTCGTCCCGCTGCTCGCCCTGGCCTGGACGGCCGCCGGCTGCGCCGGCGGGCCCACGGCCGTCCCCCGGCCGGCCCCTGGCCCCTCCCCCGCCGCCGCGCCCCCCCGGCCGGCCGCCACCTCCGTGGGCGAGCTGGCCCGGCGGCTCGCGGCCCAGCTCGAGGCCGGCATGCAGGAGGAGACCTGGCACGATCGGCCCTGCGTGGTCACCTGCCTCGCCGACCTCGACGACCTGGACCGGACCTCCCCCTTCGGCCGCGCGGTGGCGGAGGCCCTCGGCGTCGAGATCTTCCGCCGGGGCGGCCGGGTGGTGGACATCCGCCCCGGGACGGCCTTCCGGCTGCGGCCCCGCGGGGGGGAATTCCTCCTCACCCGGCAGGCGGCGGAGCTGCCCCCCGCCGTCCGGGTCCCCCGGGCCGTGGTGGGGACCTACACCGCCGGCCCCCGGACCGTGGGCGTCACCGTCCGCCTCGTGGATCTCACCGACCGGCGGGTGGTCTCGGCGGCCCGGGTGGAGGTCCCGCGCACCCCGGACCTCGACGCCCTCTTCCTGGGCACGGAGGAGCCGCCCCCCACGGCCTACGACCGGCTGCCGCGGGGCGGGGCGGCCGCCAAGTGATGCGGGCGGCCCCGCCTCCAGGACACGGCACCGGCCGGGCGGCGGCCCTCCTGGCGGCCCTGGCCCTCTGCCTCCCGGGCTGCCTCCCCTCGGTGCCCGCCTCCCGCTCGGCGGCGCCGCCGCCCGAACCCCGGGTCCGGGTGGCGGTGGCGCCCACGGCCCCGGCGGGCCTTGCCGGGAAGCGGGCCCTCCTCCTCCCCCTCGAGGGGCCGGGGGTCACCGACCGGCGGTGGCGGCTCGCCTTCTCCCGCGAGCTCCGCGACGTCCTCCTCCGCCGCCGCCTCTGCGCCGTGGTGGAACTCCGGGAGACCGACGCCCCGGCGGAGGGCGGGCCCGAACTCCTGGAACGGGCGGCCGCGGAGGGCTACGACCTGGTGATCCGGGGCGGGATCCCGTCCCTCCTCTTCCCCTCGGACGTCACGGCGGGCCTTGTCGCCCTGCGCCTCCGGGTGACCAGCACCCGGACGGGGACGACGCTCTGGATCCTGGACGGGGAGGCGGACCTCCGGCCCCGGCTCGGCATGGACCTCGTCGTGGCGGAGGTCCCCCACCGGCCGGCACCGGGTGTCTTCCAGGGGTTCTCCGCCGTGGCCGAGGCCATGGCGGACGTCATGGCCCGGTCCGAGCGCCGATCGCCCTGACCGGCGCGGGACGGCCTCAGGCGCCGCCGCCGAAGGGGTCGAAGGCCGGCCGCCAGCGGCGGGTCATGGCGTGGAACTGGAGGTTCATCCCGAGGTAGAAGAGGGGGTGGACCCGGGGGCCGCGAAGGATCCGGTCGCGGATGGAGGCGAGGGAGAAGATCCGGCGCCAGAGGGCGCGCAGCCCCTGCTCCAGCTCCTCCACCGTCATACCCTGCGGGGTGAAGACGCAGTTCAGGGTGTCGTATCGCTCCCAGTCGCGGTGGCGGATGCGGCCCGCGGCCTCCATCTCCTCGAAGAGCCGTGTGCCCGGGTACGGGGTCCGGATGAAGGCCAGGGCCCAGTCCAGCCGGTTCTCCCGGACGAAGGCCTCCACCCGCCGGAAGATCCCGGCGTCCTCGCCGTCGAACCCCACCACGAAGGTCCCCATGACACCGATCCCGTGGGCGTGGAGGCGCCGGACCGCCTCGGCGTAGTCGAACCGACCGGCGAAGGACTTGCGCATGGCCGCGAGGTTCTCGGGCGAGAGCGACTCGAAGCCGATGTTCACCGCGATGCACCCGCTCCGGGCCATGCGCCCGAGGAGCTCCTCGTCCCGGGCGATGTCCACCGTGGCGTGGCACCACCAGAGGACGTCCATCGCCTCCAGGGTCTCCATGATCCGGAGACAGTAGCCCCGGTCGGCGCAGAAGTTGCTGTCGATGAAGTAGACCAGCCGCCGCTCGAGGAAGTAGGGGAGATCGAGCCCGAGCCGCGCCAGCCACCGCGAGGCCCGGTGCCGGAACCCGGCTCCGAAGAGCCCCCGGAGCTCCGCCTCGACCTCCGCCGCCGGCCGCTTCCGGTACCGGTGGCCGAAGAAACGCGAGACCCCGCAAAAATCGCACCGGTGAGGACATCCCCGGGTGGTCTCCACCAAGGTGAGGGGGAGGTAGTGCCGGGCGTCGAGGAGGTCCCGGCGCGGCGGCGGCAGCCCCGCCAGGTCGCGGTCGGTGCCGCCCCGGTAGATCCGCCGGAGACCGCCCCGCTCGAGGTCGGCCAGGAGTTCCGGCCAGACGAACTCCCCTTCCCCCACCACCACCGCGTCCACGTGGGCCAGGGCCTCCTCGGGCAGCGTCGAGGCGTGCACCCCGCCCATGACCACCGGCACGCCCCGGGCGCGGAAGGCGTCGGCGATCTCGTAGGCTCTGGGCGCCACCGGGGTCTGGGCGGTGAGCGCCACGAGCCGGGCCGGGGCCTCGAAGTTGATGGGGCGGTGTTCTTCATCTATTATCTCGAGCTGGTACCCCGGCGGCGTCACGGCGGCGAGATACGGGAGGTTCAGGAAGCCGAGGTCGAAGACGAAGTCCTCCCCCGGCAGCCGCCGCCGGGCGGGGGAGATGAAGAGGATCCGCTGGGTGGAGTCGGTCATATGTGCCTGCTGAAACGTTCCGGGGCCCCGCGCCTCAAGACCCGGGTCATCTTTCACGCCAGTTCCCTCGGCCTTCCCGAGCGCCAACAGCTCGGGCAGGCGGAGCTGTCGCCCCGGGGCTTCCGCCTGCGCCTGTCGCCCAAGCCCGAAGAAGGCATCCCGGCCACGGAGATCGCCGTCCCCCTCGACCGGATCGACAACGTCCGAGCCTACCAGAAGAAGACCTACAGCTCCACGTTCTACGTGGTGGAAGTGGCCTGGAGGGAGCCCGACGGCACGCCCCGGACCGTGGCCTTCGAGATCCGGGTCTTCCTCCGCCGCGGCCGCGCCCTGGCCACGGCCCGGGCCTGGAAGGCGGCCTGGCGGCGCCTTGCCGGCGCGGCCTGAACGAAACGGCCTCTCCGACTAGAGCTCCACGGTCTCGTCGGGCTCGTAGCCCCGGAACCCGCCCCGGATGGGCCTCCCCCGCTCCCGGAGGAAGCTCTCGAAGGTCTGGTAGTTGTCCTGGGTCCAGAGGGGACGGCCGAAGACCTCGTGCATCATCACCTCGAAGCCGTACTTCATGAAATACTTGTGGTGGTGGCGCAGGATGGGGTTCGGCGAGAAGAACATCCGCCACAGCTCGATGGGCCGCCAGTAGAAGCGCCGGATCATGCCCAGGTGGAGCTCGGTGATCTTGTCCAGGTCGTCGATCTCCCGGGTGGGCATCACGGCCTGGATGTAGTCGAACTTCCGGTAGTCGAAGTCCTTGATGCGGCCGAGGGCCTTCATCTCCTTGTAGAATTCCGTTCCCGGCAGCGGCGTCACCACGTTGAGCCCGAAGTGGTTCACGTACCGGGTGCAGAAGTCGAAGAGCCGCTCCCGGTCCTCCTTGGTCTCGTCCCAGTGGCCGATCATGAGGGTGGCCATGATCATGAAGCCGTGGCGCTTGAGGATCTGCATGGCCCGTTCCACCGTCTCCATGGAGACCTGCTTGTTGAGCTCGTCCAGGGTCTCCTGCTTCGTGTACTCCACGCCGATCATGAACTGGTAGACCCCGGCCTCCTTGAACCCCGGCATGAGGTCCTCGTCGCGCACCACGAGGTCGGCGCGGCTCTGGAGCCAGAAGTGCTGCCCGAGCCGGCGCCGCTTCATCTCCTCGATGAAGCCGATGCCCCGCTCCCGGGTGAAGTTGAAGATGTTGTCCCCCACGTAGAAGGTGTCCCGGTTGTACTTCTTCTTGAGGAGTTCGAGCTCCTCGCCGATGAGTTCCGGGCTCCGGCCCCGCCACCGCCGCTCCCAGAAGACGGACTCCGAGCAGAACTTGCACCGGAAGCCGCAGCCCCGGGCGAAGTTCACCAGGAAGGCCCGGTCCCCCTCCGAGGGGAGCCCGATGTAGGGATGCTCCATGTCCACCAGGTGGTAGGCGGGCATGGGGAGGGTGTCGAGGTCCTCGATGAGCTCCCGCTTTCCAGTGAAGACGGGACGCCCGTCGGGCCCCCGGTAGCAGAGCCCCTTCACGCGGGAGAAGTCGGGGTTCCCGTCCGCCACGGTGCGGAGGAATTCCCGCATGGTGAGCTCCCCCTCCCCCATGCAGATGAAGTCGATCTCGGGGCACTCGGCCAGGCACTCCTCGGCGTTCAGCGTGGGATGGGCGCCGCCCACGACGACCACGGCATCCGGGAGGACGTCCTTCACCAGGGCCGCGGCGTTGTAGCCGTCGTAGGTGAAGTAGGTGCAGCCGATGCTGATGCCCACCACGTCGGGCCGGTCGGCCCGGAGCTTGGCCTCGAGGTCGTGCCAGGGCCGCCGGTTCAGGGTGCAGTCCATGAAGTCGAGGTTGAACTCGTCCTCGAGGAAGGCGGCCAGCTGGAGGCATCCCGGGCTCGGGACCCAGGCCTTCAGGATGTCCCAGATCCGGTGCGGGGGGTCCACCAGCAGGAACTTGACGGGTTTCGGGTTCGCTGTGGCTCGGCTCATGCCATCTCCTCCAGGATCGCGCGGGCGGCGAGCCGCCCGGATGTCATCACCCCGGCGATGCCCCCGCCGGGCATGGTCCAGTGCCCGGCCAGGTACAGGCCCGGGACCGGCGTCTTGAGATTCAATCGGTAGATCCCCGCCTGTTCGGGAATCTGGTCCCACCCGTAGGCCGCCCCCCCGGGGTTTGCCGTCATGAGGGCGAGGTGGTCGGGCCCAAGCTCGAAGAGGGGCTCCAGCCGGCCCGCCAGGCTGGGGAAGCGGGCCACGAGGGCCCCCTCCACCCGGGCGCGGAGGGCGCGGCGCTCCCCGGCGGAGGGCCGTGCGCCCCCCTCCAGCGGCACGCTGAGGCAGAGGCAGTGCCGGCCCTCGGGCGCCGCCTCCCGGTCCACCAGGGACGGGACCAGGACGTAGAAGACCGAGGGCTCGGCCGGCCCCCGGCCGTGGATCTCCATGTTGGGCCAGAGATCCGCCACGGCCTCCTCGGGCACTGAGTAGTAGGCCACGAAGTAGGAACCGCTGGGCCGCAGGCGGGCCAGCTTGCGCCGGTAGCCCGCCGGGAGGAGCCCCGGGTCGTCCAGCCACCGGGTGAGCGCAGGGCCCGCGGCGGCGGCCGCCACCACGGCCGGGGCCTCCACCACGGCGCCGTCCCGGGTCCGCACCCCGCGGGTGCGCCCGTCCCGGGTGAGGATGGCGGCGGCTGCCCGGCCGGCGAGGAGCCGCCCCCCGTGGCGCCGGAGGGCGTCGGCCAGGGCCGAGACGAGCCGGGCCACCCCGCCCGCCACCATCCAGGCCCCGTGGCCGTAGGTCATCTCCGTGCAGGCGAACCCCACCAGGGAGAGGCGTTCCGGGGGAAGGAGGCAGTACCCCGCCCGGGCGGTGAGGAGGCGGCCGAGAGCCGCCGGGACCTCCCGCTCTTCCAGGAAGTCCCGGACGCTGGCCTTGCCGTAGCGGGCCAGGAGGGGGTAGCGGCGCGAGAAACCGAAGGGGACGTCGCGCCGTCCCTCGAGGCCGACCCGGGTGAGCTCGTCGAGGAGGCCCGAGAAGACCCCATAGCAGGCCTCGAGCAGCGCCCGGTGTTCCGGGAAGCGCGCGGCGAGGGCCCTCATCTGGGCGGTCCAGCTCCCGTGCTGGACGTAGGGCGCCTGCCCGTCCTCGAAGAAGTAGACCCGGGCCGGTTCGCAGGGGAGGAACCGGACCGCCGCCTCCGCCCCGACGTCCCGGAGGAGACGCCGGACCGGGCCCTCGGGTTCGCACCCTCCCAGGGCCTGCGTGGCGATGTCGAACCGGTGGCCCCGCGACTCGAAGGTGGCGGCATAACCCCCGGGCCGCCGGTTCTTCTCGAGGACCACCACGCGCCGGCCCGCCCGGGCCAGGAGCGCCGCACAGCTCAGCCCCCCGAGCCCCGCGCCCGCCACCACCACGTCGGCCCGCTCAGGCATGCCCCCTCCCAGGCGCCACCAGGGTGGCGGCAAGGGTGCCTCCCCGGGCCGCCGTGAGGACCAGGGCTCCCCCGGGACGCTCCCCGGCCAGCAAGGCCGTAAGGCCCAGGCCGCCGGCCGCCCCCGACTCGCCGAAGGGGGCCCGGGGCCGGAGGACCTCCCAGCCGGGGAGCTCGGCGGCCAGCCGGGCCGCGGCCCGGTCGAGGATCCCCTCCGCCGCGGGGTGTCCGCCCCCCGGAACGAGGAGGACCCCCCGCCCGGAAAGCCCCGTCGCTTCGGCACCGAAGAGACCCCGACAGAGGGTCTCCACCACCGCCGGATCCGCCGGGAACTCCTGGGGTCCGCACGCGGCGTCCCGGGCTGCGGCCCAGCCGGCCACCCGCCCCAGGACCCTCGCCCCGCGCTCCCGGGCGGCCGCCTCCGCCTCCACCACGGCGGCCACCGCCCCCTCCCCCAGCCGATAGCCGGGGCCCGGGCCGGGCGCCACGAAGCCCAGGGCCCGGTGGATGGCCAGGATGGCATCCCCCAGTTCCTCCGCCGCGGCCACCACCACGCGCCGCGCCCCGCCCCGGCGGACGAGGTCGCACCCCCAGTGGAGGGCGGCCTCCCAGGAGGCCTCGTCCGCGGAAAAGACCCAGACCGGGCCGTGGATCCCGAGCCGCTGGGCCGCCAGCGCCGCCGGGGCGTTGGTGACGGAGAGCTTGAAATCCTGGGGCGATGCCGCCCTCGGCCCCTCGGCGAGCAGCGTGGTGAAGAACCCGTGGACGTTGCCGGCGCACCCGAAGGCCGAGCCGTAGACCAGGGGCACCGGGCCGAGCCCCCGGGGCTCGATCCCCGCCGACGCCAGGGCCTCGTCCACCGCCGCCTCCAGGAAGAGGCCCATCCGGTTGAGGTGCCGCCGCCGGGCCGGGGGCACCCGGCCCTTCACGGCCTCGAGGTCCACGGCCCCGCCGAGGAAACCGCCCCATTCCGCCCCGAAGGCGGCCAGGTCCCGGAGCCCCGTCCGCCCCTCCCGCAAGGCCTCGGCCAGCGGGCCGACCCCGGGCCCGAAGGGCGAGACCGCCCCCATGCCGGTGATCACCGGGCGGCCGGCCGAGGCGGGGGCGGCCTCGGCCCCCGCCTCCCGGGAGAAGGCCAGGGCGACGTTGCTCCCCCCGAAGGCAAAGGAGTTGGAGAGGGCGTGGCGGAGCGGCGCCCGGCGGGCCTCCCCGCGCACGAGGTCCAGCCCCGCGCAGGCCGGGTCCGGCGCCTCGAGCCCCGCCGTCGGGGGCACCGTCTCCTCCCGGAGGGCCCGGGCCGTGACCAGCGCCTCCAGGGCGCTGGCCGCCCCGAGGGCATGGCCGAAGACGGACTTCGAGGACGAGACGGGGACCTTCCCCAGGACGGCCGCGATCCCCCGGGCCTCGGCGGCGTCGTTCAAGGGGGTCCCGGTCCCGTGGGCGTTCACGTAGTCCACGTCGGCCGGGCCGAGACCCGCCGAGTCGAGGGCCGCGCGGAGGGTCGCCGCCACCGCCTCTCCCTTGGGCTCCGGGGCGGTGAAGTGATGGAGGTCCGTGGTGAGGCCGTAGCCGCGCAGCACCACCTCCCCCGGCCGGGCGGGGCGGCGCTCCAGGACGACGGCCCCGGCGCCTTCGCCCAGGACCAGGCCCCGCCGGTCCCGGTCGAAGGGACGGCACCGGTCGGGGGCCACGGCGCGCAGGCTGTTGAAGCCGGCATGGGTGACCTCGGAGAGGCCCTCCGCCCCCACCACCAGCACCCGGGCCGCCGCTCCCCACCGGAGGAGCTCGTGGGCGGCGGCGAGGGCGAGGCCGCTGGAGGAACAGACCGTGGCCGTGGTGAGCCTCGGGCCCCGGATGCCGAACTCCCGGGCGAGGTTGGCGGCGACGGCCGAGAGGGCGAAGGAGGCCAGCATCCGGCGGGGGTGTTCGGGCACCCGGCCCTCGAACCGGGCCCGGAAGAAGGCCTCGAGGCCGAGGATCCCCCCGGCCGCGGTCCCCACCACGATCCCCATGTCCGGGTCGGCGGCAAGACCCGTCTCCGGGTCGAGGAGCCCCGCGTCCGAGAGGGCCTCGGCGGCGGCGGCGAGGGCGAAGCGGTCGGCCCGGGAGAGTTCCGCCGCCGGCAGGCGCCGGCGGGGCGGCTCGGGCGGCGCCGTCACCTCCGAGGCCGCGCCGGTCCGGTGCCCGGTGGTGTCGAAGAGGCGGATGGGGCCGAAGGCGGCCCGGCCGGCGGCCGCCCCGGCCCAGAGGGCCGCCCGGCCGGCCCCCAGGGGCGAGACCGCCCCGAGCCCCGCCACCACGGTGGCCGCTCCGGCTCCGCCTGCCGGGCCCCGGGTGCTCACGGCCCCCCCACCCGGTGGATCTCGGTGCCCGGCGGCGGCGCGAAATCCGCCACCTCCGGCGGAAGCGGCGCGTTCTCCAGGGACCGGGCGAGGCGGATCTCCGTCACGGCGCCGCCGTCGGCCTCGATCCGAATCCGCCGGGCCAAGAGAGACCCGCCGTCCAGGTCGATCTCCACACGCCGCCCCGACTGTGGATCACCCTCCACCAGCCGGTAGGCCCCGGAACCGGCCCAGACCTCCCCCGTGAAGGCGGCGGGGCCGCCCCCGAAGAGGTCCGGCCGGCCCGCCATCCCCCGGGCCTCGGAAAGGGCCACGACGTCGGCGGTGCCGCTTCCGGGGACGTAGAAGAGGACCTCGCCCCCCCGTACCCGGATGACGTGGTCCAGGGGCTCCCGGTACCGGAGAAGGAGGAAGCCCTCCGCCCGGTAGTAGAGGCGCCCCGAGTAACGGAGCTCGCGGGCGAGCGGCGGCACGCGGCGGACCTCCACGAAGTCGGCCTGGAAGGTCCGCACCCGCCGCCGGGCCTCGGCGAGGCGGCGAAGCACCGCCGCCCGCTCCGCCCCCTGGAGCCGGCGCCACCCCGACGGGTCCGCGGCGCGGATCGCGGCGCCCCACGGGCCGAGGAAGACCAGGCAGACCAGGCAGGCCGAAAGGAGACGGCCCCTCACCGCGCCCCCCCGAGGTTCCGGTGGATCCAGAGTTCCATGGAATTGGCGTGCACCTCGTACCCCTCGAGCTCCGCCGCGGCGATGGCCTCCGCGGCCTCCCCCGGCGTCCAGGCCGACCGAACGGAATCGGCGAACCCGCTCCGGCCGGGGCCCCACCAGAAGGCGGCCCGCCAGGCGGCATCGGCGAGGCGGAAGCACACCCCCGGCATGTCCCGGCGGAAGTCGATGAGGAGAAAGACGCCCCCGGGCCGGAGCACCCGGTCCGCCTCGGCCAGAAGGGTATCCACCCGGTCGAGGTGATGCAACGCGAAGAGGGAGATCACCACGTCCAGGGTGCCATCCCGGAAGGGCAGCCGGGCGGCGTCGGCCGCCACGAGGTCCAGGGCCGCCCCCGCCCGGCGCCGGAACCGCCTGGCCCGCCCGAGCATCCCGAGGCTCACGTCGAGCCCGACGGCGGCCAGCCCCGGGCAGGCCCGGGCCAGGCGCAGCGGGATGGTCCCGGGCCCAGTCCCCACGTCGAGGAGGCGGGCCCCGGGCCGGAGCGCCCCGCCGAGGATCCGCCGGACGCGGAAGGCGGCCATGGGGGCGCCGAGGGCGGCGGCCCGGGCGAAGAGGTCCAAGGCCCCGGCGTCCACCTCCCGCCCCTCCGGGACCCGTACCCTAGCCGCCATGGAGCCACCGGACCGGGTAGAAGAAGACGAGGAGGGTCAGCACCGAGCCCAACAGCGACCCCGCCATGATGAGGGCCGTTCCCCGGAGACGGCCGATCCCCAGGAGAAAGGCGAGCACCGCGGCGGAGAAGACCCCGCAGCCCCGGAAGGGCACCATGGAGACCGCCACCACGGCCAGGGGATGGTGGCGGGCGAGCCGGGCCCAGACGCCCCGCTCCTCGGCGAGCCGGGCCTGCCAGCGCTCGTGCCGCGCCCGGACCCACCGGCCCGCCCGGTCGAAGGCGCGCACGTGGCGGCGCGAGGCCTCGAGCACCACCCCGTAAAGGGGGATCTGGACGAAGTCCATGAAGAGGGCCATGAGGAGCGCCGCCAGGGGCGAGGCCCCCAGGGCCAGGCAGGCGAAGATGCCCCCCGTCCGCCCGGTGGCGAGGTAGGCCGCCACCACGATCCCCACCTTGGTCACGAGCGGCACAGCAACCCCCTGGATTCGAGATCCGCCTGCACCGGCGGGTTCCAGAGGCGGCGGGCGAGCCGGGTCTGGGCGTTGCGGAGGGCGAAGTTCGCCACCAGGAAGTAGGGGGTGTCCACCGTCCGCCGACCCAGACGCCGGAGGATGGAGGTGGGAGAGGCGAGGTACTTGAGGGTCCAGGCGTAGCCCTGCTGGAGCTCCGCCGGCGTCATCCCCCGGGGCTCGAAGACCACGTGGCTCATGTCGTAGCGGGACCAGTCGCGGTGGAGGAGCCGCCCGGCCCGCTCCATCTCGTCGAAGAGGGCCGTGCCCGGGAAGGGGGTCAGGATGTTCACGGCGGGCAGCTCGATCCCCGTCTCCTGGATGAAGGCCGCGGTCTCCTCGAAGACCTCCGGCCCCTCGCCGTCGAAGCCGAAGATGAAGGAGCCCTGGATGCCGATCCCGTGGGCGTGGATCCGCGCCACGGCCCGGCGCATCTCCGCCGGGTCGTGATAGCGGTCGTTCTTGTGAAAGAGGGCGTGGGCGTGCAGCGACTCGAAGCCGATGAAGAGCGACAGGCAGCCGCTCCGGCGCAGGGCCCGGAGGAAGTCCTCGTCCTCGCTCACGGCCAGGTTCGAAAAACCCATCCAGCGGAAGCCGTGGCGCCGGAAGAGCTCCAGGATGGCCAGGGCCCGCTCCCGGGCCAGGGTGAAGTTGTCGTCCACCACGAAGAGCCGGCGGCGGGTGACCCGGGCCAGGGCCGCCAGCTCCCGGTCGAGGGCCCCGAGGGATTTCACCCGGAGCCGTCGGCCGAAGGTGGCGGGCACCGAGCAGAAGTTGCAGCGCTGGGGGCAGCCCCGGCTGGTCTGGATGCCGCCCATGAAGAAACGGTGACGCCGGCTGAGGAGGTGCACGGCCGGCACGGGAAGGTCGTCCAGGTCCGGCCGCGTCTCGGCCCGGTAGACCGGCCGCAGGCGCCCGGCGGCGGCGTCGGCCACGAGGCGCTCCATGACGGGCTCGGCCTCTCCCACCACCACCGCGTCGGCGTGGGGGGCGGCCTCTTCGGGGAGCATGGTGGCGTGGACCCCGCCCAGCACCACCGGCACCCCGGCGGCCCGGTAGGCGTCGGCGATCTCGTAGGCCCGCGCCGCGGTGGAGGTGAGGGTGGTCACCAGGACGAGGTCCGCCGCCGGAAGGCGCCGAAGGGGGGCCCGGGTCTCGTCGTGGATGCGGACCTCGAAGTCGGGCTCGAAGTAGGCGGCCAGCTGGGACAACCCCACCAGGGGAAAGGGAAAGACCGCGTCGTTGGCGGTGACCGCCCCCGGCGTCCGGGGAAATATGAAGAGCGCCCGCCGCCTAGCCGTCCTGGGCGTCCGCCAGCTCATCCAGCTTTTCCATGACCCCGCGGGAGGTGGGCCGGGCGCCCGAGCGGTGCACCACGTCCCGGACCTCGCGGGGGCAGTACACCCACATGCAGGTCTGCTCGCCCGGGGGATGGCTTTCGCGGATCCGGCGGAGACCCTTGAAGAAGTCGGAGCAGAGGATCTCGGTGAAGGGCTTCTCCCGGATGTTGTCCACGGCGAAGGGCATGAGGACACAGGGCTCCACGTCACCGTTCACGTTGACGTGCATGGTGAGGCTGGCCGCCCCGCAGCCCTCGGTGATCTCGGCGTCGTTGTAGAAGTCCACCAGGAGGATGGGCTTGCGCTGCCGGAGGCGCTGGATGCGCGCCTTGATGCCCGCCTTCTGCTCTGGGGTGGGGATGAGGTCGGGCTCCTCGCAGGCCCTGCCCTGGGGGAGCGCCACGGCCATCCAGCCGAACCCCGCCCCGTGCTCGATCATGGTGTCGATGAAGGCGTCGGAGTAGATCTCGTCGTAGTTGCGGCGGCTCACCATGGTGGAGAAGCCGGTGATGACCCCGGCGTCGGAGAGCCGCTTCATGACGGCCACGGCCCCCCGGAAGGCCCCGGGGCCCTTCCGGCGGTCGGTCTCGGCCTCGAGCCCGTCGATGCCGATGGCCACGGCGGCGTTGCCGAGCTCGGCCAGGCGCCGGACCTTGGCGTCGTCGATGAGGAGCCCGTTGGTGTAGATCAGGAAGGCGGTCTTCGGAAAGGCCGCGATGACGTCCAGGAGCCACGGCACCACGAAGGGCTCCCCCCCCATGAACATGATGAAGTTGGTGCCGGCCGCCGTGGCCTCGCGGACCACCCCCTCCACCTCCTGGCGGGTCAGCTCCTGGCGGGGCTCGTGGTGGGCGGCGTAGCAGCCGTAGCAGCGGAGGTTGCACCGGACGGTGGGGCTGATCATGAGGGTCCCCGGGGGGGCCACCTGGTGCCGCTGCCAGAAGGCGTAGCGCCGCTTGTAGCCGAGGAGGATGGCCCCCAGGAAGAAGGCGTTCACCAGCGCCGATCGGGCCTGGGGATTGGCCCGCTGGACGATGCGCCGGACCGCCTCGATGCCCTGGTGGTCTTCCTCGATCATGCGCTTGATGGCGGCGATGCCGCGGTGGTGCCAGTCGATGGAGGCGAAACGCTCGAGGAGCCCCACGATGCGCAGCAGGTTCTGGTTGGACAGCTTGCCCGCCATCCCCAGGATCTGGTTGGAGACGGCGGCGGGGATCTCGAAGTCGGCCATGGCTCGTCCGTCCTCAGAGGCGCCGCCGGCTGCGGGGCCGCGGGAGGCGGCCCGGCGCGCCGGAGGCGAAGGTGACCCGGCTGACGCCGGGGAGGAGCAGGCGGCCCCCGGTCCAGCGGGCCGCCCGTTCCGCCAGCCCTCCTATATAGCAGGAGACGAGGCGGCTCACAAGGCGGCGGGGCCGGGTGTTGCCGAGGAGGGTGGTCCGGGTCTCGGCGAACCCCGCCATCCGGAGCATCCGGTCCATGGCCGCCGCCGAGAAGTCGTAGAGGTGGGAGGGGGCCTGCATGAGCCGGAGCCGCCGGGCCAGGCGAGGGCCGACGAGCCGGATGAGGGGTGCCGTGTTGGGGTAACGGAGGAGCAGGACGCCGCCGGGCCGGAGGACCCCCCGGATCTTCCGGAGCACGGAGATGGGATCGGGGAGGTGCTCGATGACGTAGAAGAGGGTGACCACGTCGAAGGCCGCGGGAAACTCGGCCGCTTCCACGGACAGGGATCGGACGGGCGCCCCGGTCCGGCGCCGGGCCAGCTCCGCCGCCCCCTTGGACAGCTCCAGCCCCTCCACCTCCCAGCCCCGCCGCTGCATCTCTGCGAGGAAGAACCCGTAACCGCACCCCACGTCCAGGAGCCGCCCGGGGGCCGGGAACATCCCGGAAAGGGCGTCGGCGGCCGCCCGCACCACCGGTTCCATCTCCCGGCCCCAGGCCCGCTCCCCGGCCTCGGTGGTCTCGAGGTAGCCCTGGTAGTGGGCCTCGAGGAAGTCCCGCCCCGGCAGCGGCCGCAAGAAGACGAGCCGGCACCGCCGGCACCGCCGGTACCGGAAGCCGCCCTCCTCGTAGAAGAAGGGAATCTCCGGCGACCCGCAGAGCGGGCACCGCGCACCGGTCATCTCCCGAGGTTCAGCCACAGGGGCCCCCTCACACCCTGCCGGCGCAGCCGCGCCGCCAGCTCCGGCGAGCAGCGGACGGCATGGCCGGGAAAGATCCAGTTCTTGTGCCGCCGGGCGAGCCGGGGGACCAGCTCGTCCAGGGTCTCCGCCAGGCCCGGCGGGAGGTAGAAACGCGCCTCCAGCATGTCGGCCCCGGGCTCCAGGAGTCCCTCCGCCCGGGCGATCTCGTGGAGGCGGGTCCCGGGGATGATCCGGATCCCGGTCATGAAGACCACGGCGTCGGGTTCCAGGGCCTCGAGGCGGTCCACGGTCTCCTCGAGGCTCTCGCGGTCTTCCCCGGGACCGCCGGCGAGGATGGCGTGGCAGAAGGGGAGCCCCGCCCGCCGGCAGAGCGCCGAGACCCGGGCCGCCTCCGCCGCCGTGAAGGCCTTGCCCATGGCGCCCAGCATGCGGGGCGAGAGGGTGTCCGTCCCGAACTCGATGCCCATGCAGCCGGAGCGGAGGAAGAGGTCCACCGCCTCGGCGTCCAGATCCCGCGGCGCCCCGTAGCACGTCCAGCGAAGGCGCAGGCCGGCGGCCAGGATACCCCGGCAGATCGCCTTGGCATAGTCCACCGGGTGGTTGAAGACGCTGTCCACGAAGAAGACCTCGTCGATGCCCTGCTCGGCGAGACCCGCCAGCTCCGCCACCACCTCCGGAACCGGCCGCCGCCGCTGGCGCCGCCCCTCGATGAGGGGGTAGCCGCAGTAGACGCACCGGAAGGGACACCCCCGGCGCGTCTGGACGTTGGCCATGCCGCCGGCGGCCAGGTACCGGTCCAGGCGGAAGCCGGCCCGGTCCGGGGCCGTCTCCGGCAGCGGCAGGGTCCGCCGCCCGGTGGCGCGGATGCGGCCGCCGGCCCGGTAGAGGAGGTTCGGCACCGCCTCCAGCCCGCGCCCCCCGGCCTCGAGGGACTCGGCGAGGGCCGCGAGGGGGACCTCCCCGCTCCCCACCACGCCGAAGTCGGCCCCGAGGGCCGCCATGAGCTGCCGGGGAAAGAGCGAGAACCCCGCCCCGCCGAGGACCAGGGGGCAGCGGGCGGCGGCCCGGAGCCGGGCGCACAGCTCCCGGTACCGGGGCAGGTACCGGACGGTCCGGGGCCAGGCGACGTTGTCCACGTTGCGGATGGAGACCGCGGCGAGCTCCGGGGCGAAGGCCGCTGCCAGGGCATCGAGTTCCGCCTCGGGTTCCACGCAGAGGTCGAAGACCCGGCACTCGTGGCCGCGGGCGCGGAGGGCGCCGGCAAGGCAGGCCAGCCCCAGGGGGAAGACGGGGTCCGGCAGGAGTTCCTCGTTGGGAGAGACGAGGAGGATCCTCACGCCCCCCCCTCCCCCGGCCCCAGCCGGACCCCGGCGGCCCCGCCCCCCGCCGAGGCCGCCAGCACCAGCACGCCCCCTCCCGGCCCGCCGGCGGCCAGGATCCGGTCCCCGCCGGGAGGGGCCGGGTCGGGCGGAAGCGCCTCCAGCACCCGGGCGGGCACCTCGGCCCCGCCGAGGGCCAGGACGGCGACGAGCACCCGGAGGAGCCCCGCGCCGAAGAGGTGACCCGTGGCGTACTCCGGGACCGCCACGGGAGTCTGCCCCGGAAGGCGCCGGGCCAGCGCCGAGGCCAGGCCCCGGTCGGCGGCGGCCACGAAGGTCCCGGCCGCCACCACTGCGGGCGGCGGGGACCCGGCGAGCAGCCGGTCCAGAACGGCCCCGGCCGCCGCCTCCACCCGGTGGAACCGGGGGGCGCGCAGGCCGCCGCCGAGGGCCTCGACCTGCTCGATCACCGCGAGGCTCCGCCCGCCCCGGCCGCGGAGGGCCTCCCCTCGCTCGAGCACCAGGGCCGCCGCGGCCTCCCCGGGGAGGGTCCGGCCGGAGAGCCGCACCCCGTCCCCCGCCGCCTCTTCCGGCCGCTTGAGGACGCCGGCGGCGGCGAGCCCGGCCAGAAGCGCCGGGGCCAGTTCCTCCACCCCGAGCACCAGGACCCGGTCGGCCGCCCCCGCGGCCAGGAGGTCCAGGGCCGCGGCCAGGGCGAGCTCGGAGGAGAGCGAGAGCCGGCACAGGGCGAGGTTCGGGCCGAGGAGCCCGAAGGCCAGGGCGCACTGGCCGGCGGGGGCGTTGGGGACCGTCTCGGGGAAGAGGCCGGGGTTCACGTGCCGCGGGCCCTCCCGGAGGAAGTCCTGGAAGAACTCGTCGCTCCGCCCCGTGCTCCCGAAGGCGGTGGCCAAGGCCACCCCGGTCCGGGCCCCGGCCCCCGGCTCGAGGCCCGCCGATTCCAGGGCCTCCCCGGCCGCCGCCGCGGCCAGGAGGGAAAAACGCGCCATCTTCCGCCTGAGGCCCGGCGGGAGGTACCTCCGGGCCATCTCGCCGAAGTCCGCCGCAGCCCCGGCGAGGCAGGCCCCCCGGCCGGCCCCCGGCGGGAGCGGCAAGGGCCGGATCCGGCCCTCCCCGGCCGCGAGGGCCGCGACGAGGGCCGGGACGCCGGCGCCCAGGGGCGAGACGCACCCCAGGCCGGTCACGTGCACGACGCCGCGCTCCATGCTAGGCCGCCCCGGGGCGTCCGAAGACCAGGGCCGCGTTGTTGCCGCCGAAGGCCAGGACGTTGTTCAAGGCCGCCCGGACCCCGGGGATGGGCCGGGGGGCGCCCGGGACGTAGTCGAGCCCGCACTCCGGGTCGGGTTCCTCGAGGTGGGCCGTGGGCGGGGCCGTTTCGTGGTGGAGGGCGAGTACCGTGATCACCGACTCCACGGCCCCGGCGGCGCCGAGGCAGTGGCCCGTCACGGACTTGGTGGAGGACATGGGGACGTCCGGGGCCGCCGCGCCGAAGACCGCCTCCATGGCCCGGGTCTCGGCCGGGTCGTTGGCCCGGGTCCCGGTGCCGTGGAGATTCACGTAACCGATGTCCCCGGGGGCGAGGCCGGCCCGGTCCAGGGCCGCCCGGGCCGCCCGGGCCGCCCCTTCCCCGTTGGGCGGGGGCGCCGTCATGTGGTAGGCGTCGGCGGCGAACCCCCAGCCGAGCACCTCGGCATAGACCCGGGCCCCGCGGCGAAGCGCCTCGGGCGCCCGTTCGAGGACCAGGGCCGCCGCCCCCTCCCCGAGGACGAGCCCCCGGCGGCGCCGGTCGAAGGGCCGGCAGGTCTCCGGGTCCATGGAGCGGAGGCTGTGGAAACCTGCGAATGTCAGCCGGCTGAGGGCCTCGCTCCCCACCACCACCGCGGCGTCGACCCGCCCCGAGGCCACGGCGGCGGCCGCGAGCCCCAAGGCCACCGAGCTGGAGGAACAGGCGGTGGCGATGGAGAACCGGGGGCCGGACCAGCCGTGGGTCATGGCGAGGAGGTCGGCAAGGGACGAGACCGGGTAGCCGTGAAGCTGCCGGGCGGGCACCCGGGCATCGCCCCGGAGGACCGCCTCGCGCCATGCCTCGGCCTCGAGCATCCCGGCCGCCCCCACCCCGGCCGCGGGCATCACGCGGTCCGGCGGGTAGGGCCCGGACCCGGACCAGCCGGCGTCGGCCAGGGCCTCGCCGGCGGCCAGCATCCCGAGGGCCTCGAAGCGGGACCAGCGGGGGTCCGCGGCCGCCGAGAAGGCCGCCAGGGCCTCGTCCGGGACCTCGCCGGCCACGGCGCCGCCGAAGTCCTCGAACCCGGCGCGCCGGAGGGGCCCGAAGCCGTCGGCCCCGGCGAGCAGCCGGCGCCAGACGGCCTCCTTACCACTCCCGAGGCAGCAGACGATACCCAGACCCGTGACAGCCGCCCGGTCCATGGCGCCTGAGCTCCCTCACGTCCCTCCGCCCCCGGGGGGTGAAGGTCCGCCGGCAGAGTTCCAGGAAATAGAGCCGGATGATGCGCAGGGTGTCCACCCAGGCGCGGTAGTGGCTCCGGTGACGCCCTCCCTCCGGGTAGATGACCGTGATGGGGGCGAAGGCGATCCGAAGCCCCCGGACGGCGGCCTTGAGGAGCACCTCGGTCTCGGCGTCGAAGCGGTCGGCCCGGAGATCGGCCAGGAGCCCCGCGCACTCGGGCAGGCGGTAGATGCGGAAGCCGCACTGGGAATCCGGAACGGGCCGGTGGCAGAAACGGCCGGCGAACCAGCTGCTGATCCAGTTGCCGAACCGGCGGGCCCCCGGCATCCGGTCCCGCTCGTGGACCCGGGAGCCCACCAGGACGTCGGCCCCGGTCTCGTCGAAGGCCGCCAGCAGGGCCGGCAGATCCTCCGGGGCGTGCTGGAGGTCGCTGTCCAGGGTCACCACCGCCCGGCACCCCTGCGCCATGGCCCAGCGGAACCCCGTCCGGAGCGCGGCCCCCTTTCCCCGGTTCCTCGGGTGGCAGAGGAGCTCCACGCCCCGGGGGGCGAAGGCGGCGGCCACCCGGGCGGTCCCGTCGGCGGAGCCGTCGTCCACCACGGCCACCCGCCCGGCGAGGGGGAGGAGCCGCTCGAGGAGCGGCCCGAGGGTCGCCTCCGCGTTGTAGGCCGGAACCACCACGCAGGGCCGCCGCATGTCGCCCCTCACGCCGTCACATCCCCTTCGAACCAGCGGGACATGGCCTCGATGCGCTCCTTGAGCGGGCCCTTCAGCTTGTACACCAGGATCGAACCGTCCCGCAGGAGGACCTGCTCCGTCTCGCCCTCCATGATCCGGGCCGCGTCCGCCTCCCGGTCGATCCGGAACCGGAAGACCAGCTTGGCCGCCTCGGAGGGCCGGAGGCCGAGCCGGACCCGGAGCCGGTCGTGGAAACGGGCCGGGGCCTTGTAGTCCGCCCGGACGCGGATGACGGGGGCGGTGAACCCCAGCCGCCGAAGCTCCCCCGGGAGAAGCCGGAAGCGGTCCAGGAGCTCGGCCCGGGCCGCTTCCACGTAGGCGAAGTAGTTCGCGTACCACACGACACCCCACGGGTCCACCTCGTTGAAGCGGACCCGCAAGGTGGTCTCGAACCAGCGCATGGCCTTCAGGGCCGGGGGCGCTTCTGCCGGACGAAGTCGGCCAGCGCCTCAATGGACGCGAAGGCCGTCCGCCCCACCTCTTCGTCTTCGATCTCGATGCCGTAGGTCTTCTCGAGGGCCACCACGAGCTCCAGGGCGTCCACCGAGTCGAGCCCCAGGCCCTCTCCGAAGAGGGGGGCGTCGTCGACGATCTCCTCCGGGCGGACGTCCTCCATGCGGAGCGTGTCCACGATGAGCCGCTTGAGCTCCGCCTTGAGTGCGTCGTGCGCCGGCTCCGGCATCGCCCCTCCCCCTAGCCGCCGATGCGGGCGTTGAGGACCGTGCCCACCCGGAAGCCCAGCTGCTGGAAGATGTAGGTGAGCATGGCCGCGGAATCACCCCCGAAGCCGCCGGCCGAGGCGGTGTCCTTGGCGAAGACGCGGATGACGGGATCGGTCTTTCCGGGGGCGAAGACCTCGCAGACCACCGCGCCGGTGGCCCTGCCGGCCCCCATGCCCACGAGGTACCGGGCCGCCCGGTTGCCGGGGTTACACGCCACCACGGCCCACTCCACCCGGAGGGCGCCGGCACCGCTGCCCCGCTTCACGGTGAGGGCGTTCTTGAAGGCGGACTCGAAGGTGTTGATGAAGGGCCCGTAGGCAAACCGGTTCTGCACCGGCAGCCACCGTCCCTTCTTCTCGCCCACGACCTGGACCTCGTGGTACCGGGAAAGATCCACGGCCGGGTCCTGCCAGATAAGGAGGTTGTGGCCGCCCTTGACCATGCCGCGGACGTAGCCGCGGACGTCGAAGGTGTGATCGGCGTAGGACTTGATGCTCGGCCCCGGCGGCCCGGCCGCGGCGCCGGCCGTGCCCCCGCCGCGGCACCCCGCCGCGAACATGAGCCCCGCCAGGATCAAGACGAAGATGGAAAACCGGTGTCCCTTCATGCCATGCCTCCTTTTTGTCACCTGCGGCGGGAGACGGCCCCCGCCCCGGCCCCCTGAGATCCGTGGCCGGCCGCCCCTATGGCCCCGGGTCTAACGAGGATAGTGGAGCCCCCGCGGAGTGTCAACAACGTGGCGCCGTATCAGCCGGCCGCCGCCTTCCCGCCGGCGGCCCCGGCCGGCACGCCGCATCCCGCCGCCTCGCCCGGGAGGGCGAGGAGCCCGGCCAGCCGGTCCGGGAGTGCCCGGTGGGACGTCACCACCACGTCGGCCTCGACCAGGTGCTCGGCCGCGAGCGTGGTGGTGATGGCCGCGCAGGCCAGGCCCGCCGCCTTGGCCGCCCGGATGCCGGCCGGCGCGTTCTCCACCACGCAGCAGCCGCCGGGGCCGATGCCCAGGGCCTCCATGGCCGCGAGATAGGGATCGGGGAAGGGCTTTCGCCGCGCGACCCGCTCCCCGGTGACGATGCAGCGCATCCGGCGCCGGATCTCCCCGGGCAGCACCTGGTCCAGGATCTCGGCGTGGGAACTGGTCACGAGCCCCATGCGCCAACCCTCGGCCTCGAGGCGGTCGAGGAGCCCGGGCACCTCCGGGTAGGGCCGAACCCGGTGCCGGTACTCCCGGGCGAAGACGGCCTTCTGGCGCTCGAGGACGCGGTGGAAGTCCGCCGGGTCCATGCGGCAGCCTTCGCCGTCGAAGATGGCCACGGCGGTCTCCGGCTCGATGGCCCCCTCGTGGAGGTAGAGCACGGCCTCGGGGACGGAGAAACCGAATTCCGCCAGGGCCGCCTGCCAGGCCCGGACGTGCCAGGGCATGCTGTCGAGGATGACCCCGTCCATGTCGAAGAGGATGGTGGGCTGCATCGGTGCCAGGGACGTGCGCGGCGGCCCGGCGGGTGCGGCGGCATCGTTTCAGTGCCGGATCCGCCCCCGCATCTCGTGCATCATCTCCTCGAGTTCCGCCTCCACGCGGGTGAGATCGTCGTAGTCGTAGGGCCGGGCCGGGGTGAGGAAGGGCCGGGCCGGGGCCGTGGCATTGGCCGCCGCCTCCCCGGTCACGGGGGGCGGCCCGCTCCGGACCGGAGGCCTTCGTGCCGTCCTAACCCCGCTCCCGCTCCGGGGCGAGGCAGGTGCGCCCGGGGCCTCCCGGGTGGGCTTCGCCCCGCCGGCGATACGGGGCGGCCGGGCGGCCCCCTCCCCGCCGGCTGCGTAGGCCAGGCGCAGGCCGCGGCCGGCCAGCCAGTCGTGCACCACGCGGGACTGCAAGGCGAAGTTGACCCCGGTGATGGCCACACCCCCCGCGCCCTTCCGGGCGATGCTGGTGTTCATCCCCACCATACGGCCCTCGGCGTCCAGGAGCGGGCCGCCGGAGTTGCCCCGGTTCACGCTGGTGTCGGTCTGGTACATGTGCTTTCCCGCCACCCCCCGAAAATCCATGAAGGCCCCGCTCAGGCGCCCGTAGGTGAGGGACCAGAAGCCGCCCTGTTCCGGGTGTCCGATGGCCACCACCTCCTCGCCCACATGGATCTCGCCGGGAGGGGCGAGGGGGATGGTCCCCCGGCCGGCGGGGAGACCCTCCACCTCGAGCAGGGCGATGTCCAGGGCCGGGTCCGCCGCCGCCACCCGCGCCGCCAGGGGCCGGCGAAGGTCGCGCCGCACGTCGCCCGTGAGGCGGTCCGGCTTGAGGTAGACGCGGATCCTCGGGTAGGGCCGGCCCGTCCCCGCCACGAAGACCACGTGGGCGTTGGTGAGGACCCGCCCGGGGGCCACGATGGAGCCGGCCCCGATGACCCCCTTGGCCGACCCGGAGGTGCACCAGACGGCCACCACCTTCGGGGCGCAGCGCTCGTAGACGGCCTCGGCCGGGAAGGCCGCAGCCAGGGCCGGGGCCGCCAGCATCCAGGCCACGGCGGCGAAAAGGCAGCGACGTCTCCTCATCCGAATCCCCCGGCACGGCGCCGGGTCGGCGGTCCTACCGCCCCCCCATCCGCTCGAGCTCGCGATCGAGCTCGCCGTGAAGCCGTTCCGCGTTCCGCCGGATGTAGTCCTTCACCTTGGCGTCGAGATCCCGCGACTTCTCGATGGCATCGGTGAAGGCGTCGAGGTCGAGCCGGGCCAGGGTGAAGAGTTCCCCTGTCCGGGGGTCCATCCAGGTATCCACGATCTCCACCCCCGACAGCGTCTGGCTCGTCACGGTCTTGATGGCCGCCTCCACGTGCTGTTCCTCGGAGGAGATCCCCGGCTCGCCGGCGGTGGTGGAGGCCATGTAGTCCTTCATGAGGGAAGCGGTGTAGACCTGGAGGATCTTGGCCAGCTCGTTCCGGGCCCGGTTCTGGGCGGTCATCCGGAGCAGCGAGGCGTTCCGGATGCCGGAGGCCGATCCCACCCCGTAGAAGACCTTTCCGTGATCGGACTCGAAGGCGCCGCTCCCCTTCACCACCCACTCGGGAGCACCCGGGGCGTAGGCGCTGGGAACCTCGGGGGCCTTCTTGGCGCAGGCGGCGAGCACGAGCACCGCGACGGCGGACACCATGACGAGGCGGACGACGTTCATCGGGAGACCTCCTGTCTGGGCTGACCGGCGCCACACGGACGGCGGCCGGGCCCCGCACGCGCGGGACGATATCCGAATGTATATCCGGGAGGGGGAGATGTCCACCGCAGCGGCCGGCGGTCTGTGCGGCGCCGTCACCCCCGGGGCGGAGAGAGATACCGGGCGAGGATGTCCCGCACCTGGCGGATGGTGAAGGGTTTACCGAGGTGGCCGTCCATGCCGGCCTCGAGGCACCGCTCCCGGTCCCCGGCCATGACGTTGCCGGTCATGGCGATGATGGGAATCCGGCGACCGTCGCCGGCGGCCTCCTCCTCGTCGCGGATGCGTCGGGTGGCCTCGTAGCCGTCCATCTCCGGCATCTGGCAGTCCATGAACACCAGGTCGAAGCGGCCCCGGCGGACGGCCTCCACGGCCTCCCGGCCGTTGGCCGCCGTCTCCACATCCAGGCCGAACCGGCCGAGGATGGCCATGCCGAGCACCCGGTTGACCTCGTTGTCCTCGGCAAGGAGCACCCGGCCCGAGAACCGGTCCCTCACGGCCGGGACGTCCGCCGCCGACTCCTCCTGCTCGGGGTGGCCCAGGGCCATGAGCAGGCCGCCACGCAAGGTGGACCTTCGGAGGGGCTTGACGACGAGGCCATGGAAGAGCCGGGCGCCCTCGCCCGAGAGGACCCGGGATCCCTGGACGTCGAGGAGGACCATCCGCACCCCCTCCAGGGCCGGGTCATCCTTGACCACGTGGGGCAGGGAGAGATCCGAGACCCCGGGCACCCGGGCGTCCAGGAGGAGGAGGCGATAGGGCCGTCCCTGGGCCGCAGCGGCCTGGAGCCACAGGAGCCCCTGGTCCGCGGTCTCCGCCCCCGCCCAGTCCATCCCCCAGTCGTCGAGGTAGTCCTCCGTCACGGACCGGGCGGGCCCGGGCGGGGCCACCAGGAGGACCCGCTCCCCCTCGAGGGCCGGCCGCCGCTCCTCCGGGGCGGAGGGCCTCCGGAGCGGCAGGCGGAACCAGAAGGTGGAGCCCCGGCTCGGCCGGCTCTCGAACCCGATGGTGCCGCCCATCATCTCCACCAGTTCCCGGGAGATGGCCAGCCCCAGCCCCGTCCCCCCGTACTTGCGGGTGGTGCTCTCGTCCCCCTGGGTGAAAGGGCGGAAGAGCTGGGGCTGGAGTTCCGGGGCGATGCCGATCCCCGTGTCCCGGACCTCGACGCGGAGCCAGCCGGAGCCGCCGTCGCCGACCTCCCGCCCCGCGCGGACCACCACGCTCCCCGACTCGGTGAACTTCACGGCGTTGCCCACGAGGTTGGCCAGGACCTGCCGGAACCGGACCGGGTCCCCTTCCACGAGCCGGGGCACCGCGGGCCCGATGTAACAGGCGGTCTCGATGCCCTTGCGGTGGGCGCCCTCGGACAACAGCGCCACCACGTCTTCCACGGCCTCGGCCACGTCGAACTCCACGGACTCGAGGCTGAGCTTGCCGGCCTCGATCCGGGACAGGTCCAGGAGATCGTTGATGATGGCGAGCTGCATCTCGGCCGAGGCGTAGGCGGTCTCCACGTAGCCGCGCTGCTCCTCGGTGAGGGGGGTGGCCTTGAGGAGCTCGAGCATCCCCATGACCCCGTTCATGGGGGTCCGGATCTCGTGGCTCATGTTGGCGAGGAAACGGCTCTTGGCGCGGCTGGCCTCCTCCGCCTGCCGCCGGGCCCGTTCGAGCTCGGCGGTCCGGCGCCGCACCGTCTCCTCGAGGTTCTGGTTCTGCTCCCGGATCCACCGGTAGAGCTCGAGACTCTCCAGGGAATTGGCGCAGTGGCGGAGCACGATGGAGAGGAGGTTCAGGGTGGCCTCCTTGACCTCCGCCGAGGTGCCCTTGAAGATCCCGAGGAACATGCCCCGAACCCGAGAGGGCGTGGCCAGGGCATGGAGGAGCAGCGTCCGCGTGCCGTCCTGGAGAGGTACCATCACCGCCCGGTTCCGGAAGAGGGCCCAGGCGAAGGTCCCCTCCTCGATGCACCGGTCCATCTCGGCCTGGATGAAGCGGGTCCGGGCGGCGGGATCGCAGTCGGCGAGGCGGAAGCTCGAGTCCGCCTCGTCCACCGTGGCGAAGGCGGTGAGCTCGAAGTCGAGGAGCTTCCGGAGCCGCAGCCGGGTCTCGGCGAAGAGCGTCGCGGCGTCCCCCCCGGTCTTGACCCCGGTGGGGAAGTCGCCCATGGAGGCCACCAGGGCCAGGGAGTCCATGGCCCACTGGTACTGCCCCTCCAGGCGTTCGAGCCGGGCCCTGAGGGCCGCCAGTTCCTTCTCCGGGTCGGGCGTTTCCCGCTTCATGAACAGTAGACCGGGATGATCATGGCCACCACGTCCTTGTACTGCCGCTCCAGCTGGGCCAGGACCGGCGACAGGACGTTCACCGAGAGCCCCAGGGTGCGCCAGGCGTCGGCGTCGAGGGGCGGGACGAAGCGCTCGCCGCTGGTGCCGAGCTGCCGGGCGTTGACGATGAAATCCGCGAGATGGGCGGTGGCGGCCTCCACGGGGAAGAGCATGGCCCGCCGGGGGCGGTGGTGGTAGGTCACCGCCTCCACCAGGCTGGGCGGCAGCTTCCAGAACTTGAGGAGGGCGCGGCCCACGTCGGCGTGATCGAAGCCGAGGACCTCCTCCTCCACATCCCGGACCAGGCGGCCCTCTTCCCGGGCGGCCGTCAGCGCCCGGCGGGCCTCCTGGGGCACCTGGAGGTAGAGGATGAGGCGGCCGATGTCGTGGAGGAGGCTCGCCACGAAGAGCCGCTCCACGTTGGGATAGCGCTGGTAGGTCCCGAGGATCCGGGCGGCCACGCCGCAGGCCACGCTGTGGCGCCAGAACTTCTCCATGTCCACGAGGTCGCTGGAGACCCCCTCGAACATCTTGACGATGGAGGTGGCCAGGGCCAGGTCCCGGAGCTGGCGGGTCCCGATGATGGTGACCGCCCGGGAGATGGTCTCGATCTTGGACGGAAATCCGTAGAAGGGGCTGTTGACGATGCGGAGGAGCCGGGCGGAGAGCCCCGTGTCCTCGCTGATGATGCGGCCGATGTCCGCGCTGGTGCTGAGGGGATCGTCCACCGCCCGGCTGATGCGCTGGTAGATGTCGGGCAGGGAGGAGACGTCGGCCCCGAGGACCAGGTCTTCAGGATGGCGGGCCATCTTCTCGCTCCTCGCGGCCTTCCCTGCCCAGCTCCCGGACGGCCAGCAGGCGGAAGACCTCCCGGGCCACGGGGTCCTCCAGGTCCACGTGCCGGAACCGCTCCTCGAGCCGCTCCCGGACCTCCCGGATCCGCTCGGGGTCCGCCGCGGCCGCCGCCTCGGTCTCGGGCGGGCCGGGAACCCGGCCTTCCACGCTCACCTCGGTGACCCCCCAGGCCCGGAAGATCTTGATGTGGTCTTCCGTGAGGGTGGTCCCGGCCGCGAGGAGGACGCGGTTGTTCCGGTCCACCGCGCTCCGGGCGAGCACCATCCCGGGCTTGAGCTCGTCCACGCTGATACAGGCCATGGCCTCCCCTTGGCTTCGGCGCCGGCCGTCCCCCCTGTCTCACCCCTACATTTTTCGGCCGCTTCCGGGGCCACCTTTAACCCCGCCGGCGGCCGGAGGGGGCGGAACCGGGGCGCGGCGCTAGCGGAGTTCCCGGTAGAGCAGGGAGTGGACGGCGACGAACGCGGCGGCGGGAAGCCTCGGCGCCACGGCGCCCACGGCCTCGAGGATGGTGGCGCGCCCCTCGGCCAAGAGCCGCTCCAGGGCGGCCTCCGGGTCGCGGACGGGCACCTCCAGGAGCCTTCGCGCCAGGCGGGTGGCGGCGGCCTCCGCCGGGTCCGCCTCGTCGGCCAGGGTGGCGGGGGTGTCCGCCGCCACATCCCTGCCGTGGCCGCAGAGAAAGTGGCCCAGCTCGTGGGCCAGGGCGAGGCGCACCCGCTCCGGCGGACCGAGGGTGTTCAGGAAGACGGCCGCCCGCGGCCCCAGGGCCAGGAACCCGGCGGCGAGCTCGGACCGGCACCGGAAGGGGAAGACGGTCAGCCGGCAGGCGGCGGCCAGGGCCTCCGGGGGCATCGCATCCACCGCCCCGGCGGCGCCGGGGTGCGCCGGCCGGGGGAGACCCGGCTCCACCAGGCGGAAGACCTCCTCGAGGGCCCCCTGGAGGAGCCAATCCCGCGGACGCAGGTGATGCAGCCGCAGCCGGAAGGGCTCGTAGGAGCCGGCCACCAGGCGGAAGGGATTCAGGCCGAGGGAACGGCACAAGACCCGAAGGTCCCGGAAGCGACCGCCGCGGCCGGAGAGAAAGGCCTCCACGGTGCCCGCCGGAACCCCGGAGGCCTCGGAGGCCTCCTGGGCGCCGAGGCCCCGCCGCTCGAACTCGTACCGGAGGCGCCTGGCCAGGCCCTGCTGCCGGGCCCGGGCCGATGCCGGCAGCCGCCGCCCCGGGGGAAACGAGCCGGGCTCCGGGTCGCCGTGACCGGCGACCCCCTTCCCGCCCTGGCTCCATTCGAGGACCATCTCCCTCCTCCGGCCGGCGCCCGGAAGATGATGGTGTTGCAAAAATGCGCGGGCTGCGGCGTTGCTTCGGATGTTATCGTCATTGCGGCGTACCCAAGTACGCCTCATTCCTCGATGGCGCCGCGAAAATCACCAAGCGGGGTTCAAGCCCCTCGGCCCCTCGACCCCCCGGGTACGCCTCGTTCCCCGAGATGGTCGCGCCTTGTCCTTAGCGATTCCTGCTGAGCCATCCGCTCGGAGGCCTTTTGACGAGGCCATCAAAGATGACCTGATTCCCTTTTCAGAAACACTTTCCAGGGAAAATAGAAGATGATGAAATGTCAATCCGAGAGAATCGACCCAAACACCATATTTCTGCATCCCCCGGGATTTTCAGCGTGAAGCAACATGGAATCGTTGTCAAGGGGGAGGGGACCGGCGGCGGGACGCCGGGGAGGAAACGGGCGGCGCGGAACGCTCAGGCCGGCGGCGCGGCGGACCCGGCCCCCCAGACGCCCTCGACGACCTCGCCGCAATCGCGGCACCGGCCGTCTTCCAGCCGGTTCTCCAGGATGCGGAAGCCGTGGCGGCGGATGAGCACCCGGCCGCAGCCCGGGCAATAGGTGTTTTCCCCGCCCCCGCCCGGGATGTTCCCCTCGTAGACGAAGCGGAGGCCTTCCTCCAGGCCGATCTCCCGGGCCCGCCGCAGGGTGTCGGCCGGGGTCGGGGGGCGGTCGAGCATCTGGTACGTGGGGAAGAAGGCGGTCACGTGCCACGGGATGGCGGGGTCCACCTCCCGGATGAAGCGGGCGATCCCCCGCAGTTCCTCCGTGGAGTCGTTCCATCCCGGGATGACCAGGGTGGTCACCTCCACCCAGACCCCCAGTTCGCGGAAACGGCGGACGTTGTCCAGCACCGGGGCCAGGCGGGCCTTGCAGACCTTCCGGTAGAAGTCCTCGGTGAAGGCCTTGACGTCGATGTTGATCCCGTCCAGGACCCCGGCGAGGTGGCGCGCGACCTCCGCCTCCATGTAGCCGTTGCTGACGAAGACGTTCCGGAGGCCGCGCCGGCGGGCGAGCCCGGCGCAGTCCCAGGCGAACTCGTAGAAGACGGTGGGCTCCACGTAGGTGTAGCTGAGGCTCGCGCAGCCCGAGCGCTCCGCCGCCTCCACCACCGCCTCCGGGGTACGCTCCCGGCCGATGATGTCCGGGTGGACGCGGGGATACTGCGAGATCTCGTAGTTCTGGCAATGGGCGCAGGAGAAGTTGCAGCCCACGGTGGCGATGGAATAAGACGTGGTGCCGGGCAGGAAGTGGAAGAGGGGCTTCTTCTCGATGGGGTCCACGTTCTCGGAGACGAGCCGGCCGTAGACCAGGCTCACGAGCCGGCCCTCCCGGTTCTCCCGCACCCCGCAGAGGCCGCGCCGCCCCGGACGGATCCGGCAGTGGTGATGGCAGAGGCGGCAACGGACCTCCGCCCCGTCGAGCCTTTCGTAGAACATGGCTTCCTTCATGGCCGCCCCCTCGTCTCGCATCCCGCGCCGTCACGCCGGTTTTGACACCGCCGCCTGCTTCCATGATAAGCTTTTCGTGCCGGATGTCAGCACCCCCCGGGCGGGGCCGCCGGTGCCGATCCATTCAAGAAATTCCCCGCAATCCCGAACAGGGAATAAGGGACCGAGGCGCAAGAGAGTGAGGAAGGACGAGGAGGCCACACCCGCCACATGGAGACCCTAGAGGTCCATCCCGGCACCCACGCCGTCGCCGCCGGCCGCGACACGATCCTCGAGGCGCGTTCCCTCGGCGCCACCCTGGCGGTGGCGGCCTGGGACGAGGCCGCCGGCGTCGGCGGTCTCCTCGTGTGCGCCTTCCTGAAGACCCCCGGGGATTTCGCCCCGGCCGGCCCGGAACCCCTGGAATCCACGGAGCGCGGGCTCAAGGCCTTCTTCGCCGAGCTCGTGGACCAGGCGGCCCAGCCCGCAAGGCTCAAGGTCTACCTGGCCGGGACGGCGGAATTCCTCTCGGCGCCGGACGCCCTGAACCTCGGGGCCAGGCTGCGCCGGGCGGTCCGCAAGGTCCTCGAGCAGAACGGGGTCGCCGTGGCGGCCGAGCACGTGGGGGGTGCCGCCAACCGTGACATCCGGCTGGACACGAGGACCGGCGGGGTCACGGTGACGGTGGACAAGGGCCGGGAGGTGCGGCTGTGAACGACACCGGCGGCGTGTTCCAGATCGACATGACCCTCGAGCGGGTCTTCGACACCTTGACCGAGGTCCCCACCTTCCCGGAGGTGGTGCAGAAGGCCCTGGCCCTCCTCGACGATCCCATGGCCACCATGGCCGACGTGGAGGAACTCCTGCGCTACGACCAGGCCATCACCGCCAACATCCTCCGGGTGACCAACTCGGCCCACTTCGGCCTGCCCCAGCAGGTTTCGAACCTCCAGACGGCGCTGGCCCTCCTCGGAACGGACCAAATCCGCCAGATCCTCATGGTGAGCGCCAGCCTTCCCTACCTCTCGCGCCCGCTGAACGGCTACGGCCTCACGGCCCGGGAGCTGTGGGCCCACGCCATCGGCTGCGCCGTGACCGCCGAGATCCTGGCCGGGGAACTGGGCCACGGGGAGCCCTCGCTCCCCTTCACGGCGGCCCTCCTCCACGACCTCGGCAAGATCGTCCTCGACCTCCACCTCGGGATCCGCCTCGAGGAGATCCGGCTCTTGGTGGAACGGGAGCGCCTGCCCTTCGACGAGGCGGAGTGGCGGGTCCTCGGCGCGGACCACGCCGTCATCGGCTACGAGCTCCTCCACCAGTGGAACTTCCCCCCGGGGATCTGCCGGGCGGTCCGCAACCACCACGACCCGGACCTCTACGTCCAGGACGATCTGTCGGCGATCATGGCGCTCAGCAACATCCTCGCCGTCTCCCTCGGCATGGGCGTCCACGGCGATTCCTTCCGCTACCGGATCGCCCCGGACCTGGCCGAGCGGCTCGGCCTCTCCGGGGAGAGCCTCGACCGGTGCATCGCCCGATCCCTGGATGCCTTCTACGCGGCCCGCGACCTCGTGGGGCTGGTGCCCGCCTGATCCCCGGCCGGCACCCCCTCGAAGTCCGCGGCCAAAACGGCGTGGTCCGAGGGCCGGGGCCCGCGCCGCGGTTCCAGGTCGATGAAGGCGGCCACGGAGGCCGCCGCCAGGGGCGGCGTGGCCAGCACGTGGTCGATCCGCCAGCCGAGGTTCCGCTCGAGGGCGCCGCGGACCCGGTAGTCGAAGAAGGTGTAGTGCCCGGGCCCGGGAACGTGCCTCCGGAAGACGTCCACGAGCCCCCAGGCCGTGACCCGGGCCAGGCGCGCCCGGGCCTCGGGGTGAAAGCAGACGTGGCCGGCGAGCCGTTCCGGGGCGTAGACGTCGGCAGGCTCCGGGGCCACGTTGAGGTCACCGCACCAGAGGAGCGGGCGCTCCGGCCGGTATTCCCGCCGGAAGAGGTCCAGGAGGCGGTCGAACCACCGGAGCTTGTACCGGAAGAGGGGATGATCGGCGGCCCGGCCCTGGGGGACGTAGGTGTTCACCACGTCCACCCCCCGGACCCGAAGGCGGATGAGCCGGGCATGGTCCTCGGGGGTGTCCTCCGGATCTCCGAACCCGGTCCGGACCGCCTCCACGGGCCCGCGGGCGGCCACCGCCACCCCGTTGTAGCCCTTCATGCCCCGGAAGACGACCTCGTAACCCAGGCGCCGGAAGGCCCCGGCGGGGAAGTCCGCGTCGGAGACCTTGGTCTCCTGGAGGCACAGGACGTCCGGCCCGTGCCGCTCCAGCCAGCCGAGGACCACCGGCAGGCGCGCCCGCACTGAGTTGACGTTGAAGGTGGCCGCCCGAAACCGCTCCATGCCCACGTGCCGCACCCCCGCGCCCTCGCCGCCCGATCCGCCGGAACGCCCCGGAATCAAGGTCGTTTCCGGGGGGCGGCCGCCTTGACAGCCCCAGGGAATCCTGTTATCAACAGCATCGCTTCAGGTTTACACTTGAAAGGGCCGAAAGCAAAGGCGCGTAGCTCAGGGGGAGAGCGCTACCTTGACGCGGTAGAAGTCGGCGGTTCGATCCCGCCCGCGCCTACCATTTTTAATTATCGATCTTCCTCCATCCGGCCCTCCGGGGTCCGAAAGGCATCCATTCCGCCTCTCCCGGGTGGAAGGTGCCTTTCTTTCCTTTTTGGAGCCGGCACGGCGATCGGGCGCGAGAGGCAGGGCCAGGACGTGACATCCGCAGCAGAGACCATCACCGTGACCCTTCCCGACGGTGCCCGCCGCGAGATCCCGGCCGGCACCCCGGCGGGCCGCCTCCTCGAGGAAGCCCTCGGGCCGAAGCGGGCCAAGCGCTTGGTCCTGGCCCGGGTCGACGGCGAGCTGCGCGATCTCGCCGCCCCCCTCCACGACGGCGCCGCGGTGGAGGGGGTCTTCGCCGGCGACGAGGCGGCCCTGGAAACCCTGCGCCACACCGCCGCCCATGTCCTCGCCCAGGCGGTCCAGGAGCTCTTTCCCGGGACGAAGCTCGGCATCGGCCCCGCCATCGAGAACGGCTTCTACTACGACTTCGACCGCGAGACCCCGTTCACGCCCGAAGACCTCGAGCGCATCGAAGAGCGCATGGCGGAGATCATACGGGCCGGGGAGCCCGTCACCCGGCGCGACCTCTCCATGGACGAGGCCCGGCGTTTCTTCGCCGGTCGGGGCGAGGCCTACAAGCTGGAGCTCCTGGACGATCTCGCCCGCGAGGGGCACGAATCCGTCTCGGTCTACGAACAGGGCGGCTTCGCGGACCTGTGCCGGGGGCCGCACCTGCCCCACACCGGCCACGTGGCCGCGGTGCGGCTCCTCCACACCGCCGGGGCCTACTGGCGCGGGGACGAGAAGCGCCCCATGCTCCAGCGGATCTACGGCACGGCCTTCTTCGACGCCAAGGCCCTCAAGCGCCACCTGAAGCACCTGGAGGAGGCCCGGAAGCGGGACCACCGCCGCCTCGGCAAGGAGCTCGACCTCTTCTCCATCCAGGACGAGGTCGGCCCCGGCCTCATCCTCTGGCATCCCCGGGGCGCGGCGCTCCGGCGGGCCATCGAGGACTTCTGGCGCGAAGAGCACCGGCGCCGGGGCTACGGCATGCTTTTTACCCCGCACATCGCCCGCCGCGACCTCTGGAAGACCAGCGGCCACCTCGACTTCTACGCGGAGAGCATGTACGCGCCCATGGAGATCGACGAGGTCCGCTACCAGATCAAGCCCATGAACTGCCCCTTCCACATCGCGGTCTACAACTCCCGGCGCCGGAGCTACCGGGAGCTGCCGCTCCGCTGGTGCGAGCTGGGCACCGTCTACCGTTACGAGCGGACCGGGACCCTCCACGGCCTCATGCGGGTACGCGGCTTCACCCAGGACGACGCCCACGTCTTCTGCCGCCCCGACCAGCTGGAGGGGGAGATCGACGCCATCCTGGACATGACCCTCTACATGCTCCGGGTCTTCGGCTTCGACCGCTACGACATCTACCTCTCCACCCGTCCGGAGAAATACGTCGGCACCGAGGACAACTGGGAACGGGCCACGGGCGCCCTCCGAAGCGCCCTGGAGCGGCGCGGGCTCGCCTTCGAGGTGGACCCGGGCGAGGGTGTCTTCTACGGGCCCAAGATCGACATCAAGATCCGCGACTGCCTGGACCGCTCCTGGCAATGCTCCACCATCCAGGTGGACTTCAACCTGCCGGAACGTTTCGAGGTCCGCTACGCGGGGGAAGACAGCCGACCCCACGCCCCCATCATGATCCACCGGGCGCTGCTCGGCTCCCTCGAGCGCTTCATCGGGGTGCTCATCGAGCACTACGCCGGGGCCTTTCCCCTGTGGCTCGCCCCGGTCCAGTGCCGGGTCCTCACCGTGACCGACCGCCACGACGCCTGGGCCGCGGAGGTGGCCGAGCGGCTCACGGCGGCGGGTTTCCGCGCCGAGACGGACCTGCGAAACGAGAAACTCGGCCGCAAGATCCGCGACGCCCAGGTGGAGAAGGTGCCCTACATGCTCGTCGTCGGCGACCGGGAGACCGCCGATCGGACGGTGAGCCCCCGCCGGCACAAGGGCGAGACCCTCGAAGCCCTCTCCCTGGACGAGTTCGTCTCCCTCCTCGAGACGGAATGCCGGCGGCCCTTCACGGAGGCGGCCGCCGCGTGAGCGACTCGTGGAGGCAACGGGGCCGGCGGCGGCAAGGGGCCCGGAGGGGTGAGCAGCGGCCGGCCGGGGGTCTTCTCCGCCGCGTCGCCATGGACACGCAGATCGGAAACGGTTTATAAGGGGTCGAGAGGAACCATGCATCACAGCGGCGCCGGGGTGGCCGACAGCCCCCGCCGGGCCGCGGACGCCAAGCGGGAGGTGTGATATCGCTCAGGAAAAACGTGTCAGGGTCAATCGGGCCATCCGGGCCCTGGAGGTTCGGCTCATCGCCGCCGACGGCCAGCAGCTGGGGGTCGTGCCCCTGGAACAGGCCTTGGCCACGGCCGAGGATGCCGGCCTGGACCTGGTGGAGGTGGCACCCAACGCCGAACCGCCGGTCTGCCGGATCATGGACTACGGGAAGTTCAAGTACGAGCAGAGCAAGAAGGCCCAGCAGGCCCGGAAGAAGCAGACCTTCATCCAGCTCAAGGAGGTCAAGATGCGGCCCCGGACGGACGTCCACGACATGAACGTCAAGAAGGGCCGGATCCGGCGCTTCCTGGAAGAAGGCAACAAGGTGAAGGTGACCATGACCTTCCGCGGTCGCGAGATCGTCCACAGCAACATCGGCCGGGAGATACTGGAACGGGTGGCCGAGGAATTCGCCGACGTCGCCCGCGTCGAGCATATGCCCAACATGGAGGGGCGCATCATGCACATGATCCTGGCGCCCCTCAAGGAAAACTAGCACCCGGCCGGGCGGGGCGCGGCCGGATCGGAACACGCCCACCGCTCCCGGAAGGGATGCCGGGCGCCGGGTGCGAAGTGCCGGGGCTTCAGAGTGCTTTGCCGGCGGAAGTTGAAGATGGCCTCGCAAAAGTCCTCTGAGTGGATGGCTCGGCAAAAATCGCCAAACGCAAGGCGAGCCCCTCGCGAGGAACGAGGCGTACCCGGGGGCTCGAGGGGCTCGGATCCCGCTTGGCGATTGTCGCGACGCCATCAGGATTGAAAAAAGCGCCCGGACAGGGTACATCTTGCGCCAGCCCACCGTCCCCGGCAGGGAGGACGTCCGGCGAACACGCACCGCCACGGGGAGAACTGAAGATGCCGAAGATCAAGACAAAGCGGGCCGCCGCCAAGCGCTTTCACAAGACCGGGTCGGGCAAGTACGCCCACTTCAAGTCGGGCAAGAGCCACCTCTTGACCCACAAGAGCCGGAAGCGGAAGCGCCGTCTCCGCCAGGACCAGCTGGTGGACGAGACCCGGGTCCGCTCCGTGCAGCGCATGGTGCCCTATCTCTGATAGGCGTCGCAAAAGGTCTCTGAGTGGAGGGCTAAGCGAGAATCGCCAAACGCAAGGCGCAACCCTCGCGAGGACCGAGGCGTACGCAAGGGTACGCCGCAGTGACGATGCGATGGGAGGCACCGCCGTCAAGCGTCCCGCTTGGCGATTTTTGCGACGCCGTCAACCGAGAGGACGCTGAACCAGACAAGATTAGAGATGGCCGCACGCGAGGCGCAGGCCCCACGGCGCGGAGACTTCGAGGGATGAGGCGGTGCCCCGAAGGACCCCGCCGCCGGCGGCCTCCCGAAAGGCCATCGATCAAGGAGTCCACACGTCATGCCACGAGTGAAGAGAGGTTTCAAGGCCCGCCGCCGTCGGCGCAAGATCCTTTTGATGGCCAAGGGGAACCGGGGGGCCCGCCGCCGGTGTTTCAAGCAGGCCAAGGAGACCGTGGAGAAGGGTCTCTGCTACGCCTACCGCGACCGGCGGGCCAAGAAACGCAACTTCCGCCGCCTCTGGATCGTGCGGATCAACGCGGCCTGCCGCGCCAACGACCTGTCCTACAGCCGCTTCATCGGGGGGCTGAACAAGGCGGGGGTCCGCATCGACCGCAAGATCCTGGCCGATCTCGCCGTCACGGATGCCACCGCCTTCTCCACCCTGGCCGGCATGGCCAAAGATGCGTGAACGCCTGGGTGAGATACGCCGGGCCGCCCTCGCCGCCGTCCAGGACGCCCGCACCCCGGAAGACCTCGAAGCCGTCCGCGTCCGCTACCTCGGGCGGAAGGGAGAGCTCACCCGCCTGCTGAAGGGCCTCGGCGCCCTCCCCCCGGAGGAGCGCCCGGCGGCCGGCCGGGAGGCGAACCTCCTCAAGAAGGACATCGAGACCGCCCTCCGGGACCGGGAAGCGGAACTCGCCGCGGCCGCCCCGGCCGCCGCCGACCGGCTCCGAGGCGGTGTCGACCCCACCCTCCCCGGCCGCCGGCCGCACCTCGGGCGGCTCCACCCCATCACCCAGGTGATGGCGGAGATCTGCGCCATCTTCTCGGAGATGGGCTTCGCGGTGGAGGAAGGCCCCGAGGTGGAGCTCGACTCCTACAACTTCGAAGCCCTGAACATCCCCCCCGACCACCCGGCCCGGGACATGCAGGACACCTTCTACGTGGACGACGACGTCCTGCTCCGGACCCATACCTCCCCCATCCAGATCCGGACCATGGAACGGCGGCGGCCGCCGCTTCGCATCATCGCCCCGGGCAAGGTCTACCGCTGCGACTCGGACGTGACCCATACGCCCATGTTCCACCAGGTGGAGGGCCTCATGGTGGACAGGGCCGTCTCCTTCGCGGACCTCAAGGGCACCCTCACCCACTTCCTCCACCGGGTCTTCGACCCCGCCACCGAGGTCCGGTTCCGGCCGAGCTTCTTCCCCTTCACCGAGCCCAGCGCCGAGGTGGACATCCAATGCGTGATGTGCCGGGGAAAGGGCTGCCGGGTCTGTTCCCAGACCGGGTGGCTCGAGATCCTGGGGGCGGGCCTCGTCCATCCCGCCGTGTTTCGAAACGTGGGTTACGACCCCGAAGAGGTGAGCGGCTACGCCTTCGGCCTCGGGGTGGAACGGATCGCCATGCTCAAGTTCGGCATCGACGACATCCGCCTCTTCTACGACAACGACGTCCGCTTCCTCCACCAGTTCTGAGAAAGACCCGGTCATGCGCGTCCTCACCTCCTGGCTCAAAGAGTTCGTCCCGTTCCGCGTCGGCGTGGAGCGCCTGGCGACGGACCTCACCATGGCGGGCCTCGAGGTGGAAGGCGTCGAGGACGCCTGGCACGGGCTCGCCCGAGTGGTGGCCGTCCGGGTGATCGAGGCCGGGCCCCTGGCCGAAGACGGCCGCCTCAAACTCTGCCGGGTGGACGCCGGGAACCGCCGGCTCCAGGTGGTCTGCGGGGCGCCCAACGCCGCCCCGGGCCTCTGGACGGCCCTGGCCCTCCCCGGCGCCGTGCTCCCGGACGAGCGGCGGGTGGCGGCGGCCACCGTCGCCGGGGCGCGTTCCGAGGGAATGCTCTGCTCGGAGGCGGAGCTGGGCATCGGGGAGGTCGCCGACCGCATCGTGGATCTGGCCGCCGCCGGGCGCCGCCCGCTGGCCGGCCGCCCGCTGGCCGACCTCCTGGGCCTCGAGGACTGGATCCTCGAGATCGGGGTGACCCCCAACCGTGCCGACTGCCTGAGCGTGCTCGGCGTGGCCCGGGAGGTCGCCGCCGTCTACGGCCTGGAACCGGGCGGTCCCGACCTCTCCCCGCCGCCGGCTCCCGCGGCGGGCGCCGGCGGCCCGGTGATCCCGGTGCGCATCGACGCCCCCGAGGCCTGCGGACGGTACGCCGCCGCCGTCCTCGAGGGAATCCGCGTCGGCCCCTCCCCGGCGTGGATGCAGCGCCGCCTCCGGGCCGGCGGCATCCGCCCCATCAACAACGTGGTGGACGTCACCAACTACGTCCTTCTCGAGACGGGCCAGCCCCTCCACGCCTTCGACCTCGACCGCCTGGACGGACCCGCCATCGTCGTCCGGCCCGCCGCCGAGGCGGAGCACATCGCCACCCTCGACGGGAAGGTCCGCGCCCTCCAGGCCGGCATGCTGGTCATCGCCGACCGCCGGAGGCCGGTGGCCGTCGCCGGGGTCATGGGCGGCGCCGAAAGCGAGGTCACCGGGGCCACGACGCGGATCCTCCTGGAGAGCGCCTGGTTCGAGCCGCGCCAGGTCCGCCGCACCGCCCGGGCGCTCCGGCTCTCCACCGAGTCTTCCTACCGCTTCGAGCGGGGGACCGACCCGGAAGGCGTCCCGGCGGCCCTGGGGCGGGCCGTGCGCCTCCTGGCGGAGGTGGCCGGCGCCCGCGTGGCGGCCCCCCCGGTGGATCTCTATCCCGCGCCCTTTGCGCCCCCGGAGATCGCGCTCCGGCCCTCGCGGGCAAACCGCCTCCTCGGGACCAACCTCTCCGCCGCCACCATGGCCCGCCTGCTCCGCCGGGCCTCCATGCAGGTGGAGGCGGCCGGCACCGGCCGCGGAAAGACCCTCCGGGTGCGGCCTCCGTCCTTCCGACACGACGTCCGGGAGGCGGTGGATCTCGTGGAGGAGATCGCCCGCCTCCACGGCTACGGGCGGATCCGGACCCGGACCCCGGCAGGGGCACTGGAGACCCGCCCCGCCGGCGACCTCCAGCGCCTGGCGACGGAGACCCGCCGGCTCCTCACCGCCTGCGGCCTCGACGAGATCGTCTCCTACAGCTTCGACGCCCCCGATTCTCCGGGCCGACTCCGGCTGCCGCCCGGAGATCCCCGCAGCCGTCCCGTCCGGCTCCGCAACCCCCTCAGCGAGGACCAGTCCATCCTCCGGACCTCCCTGGTGCCCTCGCTGCTCGGCGCCGCCTCCCGCAACATCGCCCGCCGGTGCCTGGACCTGCGCCTCTTCGAGGTCGGGAAGGTCTTCTGGGCGGTAGGAGACGGCCGGCAGCCCGAGGAACACCTCCAGATCGCCGGCCTCTGGACCGGGCGGCGTCATCCCCCGGGATGGGCCTTCCCCCCGGATCCCGTCGACCTCCACGACGTCAAGGGCGTGGTGGAGGCCCTCCTGGACGGGCTCGGCTGCCCGTGGCGGCTCTCCCTCGAGGTCGACGTCCCCTACCTCGCGCCGGGAACCGCAGCGGCCTTTGTCGATCCTTCCGGCCGGCACCCCTACGGCCACGTGGGCCAGGTCCATCCCGACGTCCTGGCGGCATGGGACATCCGCCAGGACGTCTTCCTGTTCGAGGTCTCGGCGGAGGCCGTGGCCCGCGGCGGCTTCGGGACGGTGCGCCGCTACGCCCCGATCCCGCGCCACCCCGCCGTGGAGCGGGACCTGGCGGTCATCGTGCCGGCGGACGTCCCCGCCGGGGCGCTGGTGGATTTCGTCACCCGGCACGAGGTCCCGGCCCTGGAGCGGGTGGAGGTCTTCGACTTCTACACGGGCCCGCCCATACCCCGGGGGGCCAAGAGCGTGGGGCTCCGGCTCCGCTACCGGGCCCCGGACCGGACCCTCACCGAAGACGAGGTCTCCCGCGTCCACGATCCCCTCGTGGCGCGCCTGCTCGAACACTTCGAGGCCCGGTTGAGGACCTGAAGATGACCACGCTCACCAAGCGCAAGATCGCGGAGGCCGTCAGCGAGCGGCTCGGGTTCTCCGTCCGTTGCAGCCTGAAACTGGTCGAGGCCCTGTGCGGGGAGATCAAGGCGGCGCTCCGGTCGGAGGAGAAGGTCAAGATCGTCCGGTTCGGCACCTTCTCGGCGAAGGAAAAGGGCGCGCGCCGGTGCATCAATCCCGTCACCGGGGAACCCATCCTCATCGCGCCCCGGCGGACGGTGGTCTTCCATCCCAGCCGGAACCTCAAGGCCGCCGTCAACGGCCGAGGCGGCCTTTCCGGCACGGACCGTTCCGCTCCGCGGGAAAATCCGCTACCATAACCCACGGGCGACGGTGACTGGCCGCCGTGCCGGAGACGGCCGGCGGCACCTTCAGCCCTCCGCCGCCGAGGGGACGGGTACGGGTGAGTCAGGCCCTGGACAACGCCAAGAAGTACTACCGCATCGGGGAGGTCAGCCGGATGACCGGCGTCGCTCCCCACGTCTTGCGGTACTGGGAAGGCGAGTTCCACCAGATCCGCCCGAGGCGGGTCGCCCGGCGGCGGCTCTACCGGAACGAAGACATCCGCCTCGTCTTCCGGATCAAGCAACTCCTCTACGAGGAGGGGCTCACCATCTCCGGCGCCCGAAGACGCCTCCGGGAGGAGGCGGCGGCCGAAGCCGCGCCCGAGCAGGCCCCCGCCGGGCGATTCATCGAGGCGCTCCGCGAGATCCGGTCCGCCCTGCAAGACCTTCGGGATTCGCTGGCGGCCGGGGACGAAAAGACGCCCGGGGCCCGTGGGCCTTCATGGCCGCGGGAATAGGAAAGGAAACCCTCTCCATGACGACCGAAACCGACCTCTCGAAACGCCTTCGGGAGCTGCGGGCCCGCATCGACGCCGTCGACGGGGAGATCGTCCGGCTCCTCAAGGAGCGGCTCGACGTGGCCCTGGAGATCGGCCGCGCCAAGGCGGAAGCCGGCCAGGATCCCCTCGACCCCGCCCGGGAGCAGGAGGTCATCCGGAACATCCTCTCCCGCAACGGCGGGGCCTTCCCGGCCGAGAGCCTCAAGGCGGTCTTCACGGAGATCATCTCGGCCTGCCGAAACGCCCAGCGCCCCGAGCGTGTCGGCTACCTGGGCCCGGAGGGCACCTTCAGCCACCTGGCGGCGACCCGCTTCTTCGGGCATGCCCCCGAGCTGCTCCCGGTACCGGAGATAACGGAGGTCTTCGACGGGGTGGCCAGGGGCCGGATGGACCACGGGGTGGTGCCCATAGAGAACTCCGTGGAGGGCTCGGTGGCCCAGACCCTGGACGGCCTCGTGGAGTTCGACGTCAAGGTCTGCGGCGAGGTCTTTCTCCCCGTCTCCCACGCCCTCATGAACCGGTCCGGCCGGCTCGAGGACATCCGGCGGGTTCTCTCACATGCCCAGTCCCTGGCCCAGTGCCGCATGTGGCTGCGGCGGAACCTCCCGGGCATCCCCGTGGAGGCGGTCGGGAGCACCGCCCAGGCGGCCGCCCGGGCGGCAGAGGACCCGGGGGCGGCGGCCATCGCAGCCCCCGCCGCCGCCGAACGGTTCGGCCTTCGTATCGTGGCGGAGGGCATCGAGGACTACGCCGGGAACACCACCCGGTTCCTCGTGCTCGGCCGAAACTGCCCCGGCCCCACGGGAAACGACAAGACGAGCCTGCTCCTCAGCCTCGAAAACCGCCCCGGCGCCCTCTACCGGACGCTAAAGCCCCTGGCGGACCGTTCCATCAACCTCACCAAGATCCAGTCCCGGCCGGTGAAGAACGAACCCTGGCGCTATCTCTTCTTCGTGGACCTGGCGGGGCACCTTTCGGACCCGGACATCCGGGACGGCGTGGCGGCGGTGGAAGAGGGCTGCGCCTCCCTCAAGTGGCTGGGATCCTACCCGGCGGGGGAACCCCTGGCCGCCTGAGCCGGTGCACCACCGCCCCGGCGGGTCAGGAACCGGGGGTGGCCCCGCGGTCCCCGGCCTCCACTCCGCCGCCCGGCAGGGTGGCAAGACGATAGCGGGCGAAGTCCCGGAGCGCTGTGCCATCCCCGCCGCTCTCGAGAAAGGCCTGGTAGTGCCGGCGGGCGGCCTCGACGTCGCCCGCCGCGGCCTCGAGCCGGGCGAGATCGAGGAGCGCCACCTCGCCGAAGCCGGGGACTTCGGCCTCGACCACTTCCCGGTAGCGCCGCCGCGCGGCCGCCGGCCGCCCCCCCGCCTCGGCGAGACCGGCAAGTCCCATCCGCGCGGCCGCCCCGAGCGGGTGGTCGGCGTCGTACACCCGGGCCGCCTTCTCGAAGGCCTCCCGGGCCTTTTCGTCCATGCCCTGCTCGCGCAGCGCGCCGGCCAAGAGGAGGAGGCCCTGGCGGCCCGCGTCCGTCCCCGGGCACCGGGCTTCGAGCCGCTCCAGGACCCCGGCCCGCCGACCGGGCTCACGCTCCACCAGGGCCTGGCCCACAAGGGCGGCGGCCCGGTCCTCCTGGCGCTGGCGGTAGGTGGAGAACCCGGCCCACAGGATGACCCCCAGGAGACAGAGGCTCAGGGCGGCCAGGGCCTCGCGGCCGTATCGCTCGGCGTAGACCCGCGCCCCGTCCGGCAAGGCCGAGAGGATCTCGTCCATGAGCCCTGTGCCCTCTTCCTCCGGCCGGCCCCGCCGGGGTCCCGCTGCCGTCGTCTCCTCCTGCATGCCGCCTCCTTTCGTCCTTTCGTCGTGCAAGCGTCTCGCTTGGTGATTGTCGCGGCGCCGTCCTACTTGCCGCCGAAGAAATCCTCCCACCGGAAGACCAGGGGGCGGGTCCCCTCCTTGAGGACACCGGCATCGATCACGGTGCCGTAGAAGAAGGTATGATCCCCCGTGGTGCAGCTGCCGTCCACCTCGCACTCCACGTAGGCGCAGGCCGCCTCGAGGACGGGCGACCCCCGGAGGGCGCTGGAGTAGGCCACTGCCTTGAACTTGTCCACCTTCCGGCCGCTCTTGAAGCCGAAGTGCCGGGCCAGGTCTGCGGCCCCCTCGGGAAGGGCGTTCAGGCAGAACCGGCCCGCCTCCTGGATGAGGTCGTGGGTGTAGCGGGCCGGGGCCACGGCGACGCCGGCCATGGGCGGCTTGAAGGAGACCTGGGTCACCCAGGCCGCGGTCATGCCGTTGATGCGGTCTCCGTGGCGGACCGTCACCACGTAGACCCCGGTGGGGAGAGCGGCGGAGATCTTGGCCTGCATGGCGGCACCTCCTGCTGTGAGATGGAACGCGGCCGTCGGCCGGGCACGATGCCGGGCCCCGGGCGCGATTATAGCAGGCACCCCGGGCGGGAAAAAGCCCCGCCCGGAGGACGGCCGCCGGCCCCGCCTTCACCGCGTCCGTGCCCGTTCCGCCCGGGCGTTGCCCCGCCGCCCCCCTGCACGGTATCCTGGAGTGCCCCTTGGCACCGGAGGAGGCATTGGAAGATGACCCGGGACGAGACCATCTGGCTCACCTTCTTCGCCTACCTGGCGGCGGTTCTCGCCATCGGCCTCTTCGCCATGGCCCGCACCCGGAATCTGGAGGACTACCTCCTCGGTGGACGGCGCCTGGGCAGTCTCGCGGCCGCGCTCAGCGCCGGTGCCTCGGACATGAGCGGCTGGCTGCTCCTGGGGCTGCCGGGCCTGGCCTACACGGCGGGGCCGCGGGCCGCCTGGATCGCCCTGGGGCTCCTGGCGGGCACCTGGCTCAACTGGCGCCTGGTGGCCGCTCGCCTCAGGGCCTTCACCGTGGCCGCCGGGGCCCTCACCATCCCGGAATACCTGGAACGACGCTTCGACGACGGCTCCCGCCTCCTCCGGGTGACCTCGGCCCTGCTCATCCTCTTCTTTTTTTTGTTTTACACCGCCTCGGGCCTCCTGGCGGGGGGCAAGCTCTTCGAGGCCGTCTTCCACCTCCCCGCCCGATGGGCCGTGGCCGCCGGGGCCGCCGCCATCCTGGTCTACACCTTCCTCGGGGGTTTCCTGGCGGTCTCGTGGACCGACGTGTTCCAGGCCCTCCTGATGCTCCTGGCCCTGGCGGTGGTCCCCGCGGTGGCGCTGGCCCGGGCGCCCGCGGGGCACCTGCCCTGGCCCCCGGCGCCCGCCGACCCCGCCCGGCTGATCGAGGTGATCTCGCTGGCGGCCTGGGGCCTGGGCTACTTCGGCCAGCCCCACATCCTCGCCCGGTTCATGGCCCTCGAATCCCCCCGGGGGGCGCCCCGGGCCCGCCGGATCGCCACCACCTGGGCGGCCCTCTGCCTGGCGGGCGCCCTCGCCGCCGGGTGGGCCGGGCGGATCGTCTTCCCCGTGGCCCTGGCCGACGCCGAGCAGGTCTTCATCGCCCTGGTCGGCCGGCTGCTCCACCCGCTGCCCGCGGGCATCTGCCTGGCCGCCATCCTGGCCGCCGTCATGAGCACCGCGGATTCCCAGCTCCTGGTGGCCGCCTCGGCCCTCACGGAGGATTTCTACAAGGCCCTCGCCCGGCCCGGCGCCGGGGCGCGGGAACTGGTCTGGATCGGCCGGGCCGCCGTGGCGGCCGTCACTGCGGCGGCTACCTGGATCGCCCTGGGCCCCGGCCGATCGGTCCTCGACCTCGTGGCCCACGCCTGGGCGGGCTTCGGGGCGGCCTTCGGCCCGGCCCTCCTCGGCTCCCTCTTCTGGTCGCGGATGACCCGTAACGGCGCCCTGGCCGGGATCGCCGCCGGGGGCCTCACCGTGGTGGTCTGGAGCCGCCTCCATGGAGGGCTCTTCGACCTCTACGAGATCGTGCCCGGGTTCGTCCTCTCCGCGGCGGCCATCGCGGCGGCAAGCCTCCTCGACCCGGGGGGAAGGGCGCGGGCGGAGGCCCGCTTCCGAAAGGCCGCCCCCTGACGGCGGCGGCCTACTGGGTCCGGACGAGGCGCAGGCGATCGAGCCCGCTGCGCTCGAACTCGGCGTAGTAGCGGTCCGCCAACTCGTCCTCCCGGCGGGCCGCCTCGTCGGGCTCCATCTCCTCCAGGGCCGCCTCGCCCCCCACCTCCTCGAGGAGGTCCCGCCGGGCCAGGCGGACGGCCAGCTCCTCCCAGAAGGACATGTCGACGAAGTCGTTCACGAAGGCCGTGTCGGTCCCGATGTCCTCGTAGACGGATGAGAAATAGTACTTCTTTTCCCGCCGGTCGTACTCGACGAGGTCGCCGAACCCGAAACCCTCGGCCAGGGACAGGAACTTCTGGATCAGCATGTCGTAGGGCTGGATCGCCGGGTCGTCCCGGTCGCGGTAGGAATCGATGATCCACCCGGCCACGGAGAGCATGTCGAGCAAGAGTCGGAATTCCTGTTTCGTGATGTCGACCTTCATGTGATCCTCCGACCCGGGATCCGGCCCGGGCCCTGAGAAAAAAGGGGCCTTCGGCCGGCCGGCAGAAAGCCCCTTCGACGTTTCTGGCGCGCCCGGAGAGATTCGAACTCCCGACCTACGGATTCGTAGTCCGGCGCTCTATCCAACTGAGCTACGGGCGCAAAAGGCGCTTCCTATATACTGGATACGCCGAACCGTGGCAACCCCCGCCGCCCGCGCCTTCCGCCCCTCCTCACGCCGCCTTCCCCGGCATTCCGTCCTGGCCCCGATAGGGCACGGGGGAGAAGAACACCGACGGCTCCCGGCGAAGCGGCTGGGGAAAGAGCTCCATGAGCCGGTAGATGTCCTGGGGCATGTCCGTCCGCACCGGCAGTCCCATCTCCCGCGCCTCCCCGGCGGTTATGGGATAGTCGTGGGTCCAGCGCCCCTGGGAGAGGGCCTCGGCGATGCGGCCGGCCGTGTCCGGGTCGTACCGGTGCCGGAGAAGGTCCTCGACGTTCTGCCGCATCTGGCTGAGGGCCTTGCGGGCCACGTCCGCCAGGATGAAGGTCCGGTCGTCGATCCGTTCTGCGGGCTTCTCCTCCAGCACCCGGACCAGGGAGGCCGCGGGGAATTCCCCCATCTGGGGATCCACCGGGCCGAGGACCGCGTGTTCGTCCATGACGATCTCGTCCGCCGCGAGGGCGATGAGCGCCCCGCCGCTCATGGCGTAATGGGGGACGAAGGCCGTCACCTTCCCCCGGTGGCGGCACACGGCCCGGGCGATCTGGAGGGCGGCCAGGGCCAGCCCCCCGGGGGAGTGGATCACGAGGTCGATGGGCATGTCGTCGTCGGTGAGATGGATGGCCCGGATGACCTGCTCCGAGTCGTTGATGTCGATGTAGCGCATGATGGGGAAGCCGAGAAAGCTCATGGTCTCCTGTCGGTGGACCAGCAGGATCACCCGGGAGCCCCGCTCCCGCTCGATCTTCTGGAGCATCCGCTGGCGGGCGGCCTCGAGCATCTTCTGCCGCAGGACCGGCTGGAGGGCGGAGAAGACGAAAAACAGGAACAAGACATCCATGCCGCTCATGTCGCTTCCTCCTTCAGGCCGCCCGGCCGGCGGGCACGGGCCGCAGACCGCGAAGCATCAATACCGCTCCGAGTAACGGGAAAACCCCAGGGGCCGGTAGGGATCCCGGCCGGGGCCGCACCGGCGTCTCACGGCCAGGAAGGGCCGGTGCAGGAAGACCCCGCAGAGGAAGCCACCGATGTGGGCCCACCAGGCCACGCCGCCCACCGCCCGGGCCCCGAGGGAGAGACTCCCGCTGAAGACCTGCTCGAAGAACCAGAACGCCAGGTAGAAGAAGGCGGAGACCTCGAAGAAGAAGGGCAGGAAAAAGACGGGCACCAGGAGGACGATCCGGGCCCTGGGATAGAGGACGTAGTAGGCCCCCATGACCCCCGCGATGGCGCCCGAGGCCCCCACCATGGGGACGGTGGCCTCCGGGTTGGCGACGATCTGGGCGAGGTCCGCCGCGATGCCGCAGGCGAGGTAGAAGGCGAGGAAGCGCCAGGGGCCCATGGCGTCCTCCACGTTGTCGCCGAAGATCCAGAGGGTCCACATGTTGGCCAGGACGTGGATCCATCCCCCGTGGAGGAAGAGCGCCGTCACGAAAGGCCAGAGGGAATCCGCCGGGAACCCGTTCCAGGCCGCCCAGTCGGGGTGCACGAACCGGGCCGGGACCACGCCGAAGAGGTAGAAGAGCCGCTGGAGGAGGGGCTCCGGGATCCAGGTCTCGAAGAGGAAGATGGTGAGGTTGACGCCGATGAGCGTCCAGGTGGCCACGGGAGGACAGTGCCGCGGGGTGCTGTCCTGGATGGGGATCACGGCGCTTCCTCGGCCGACGGCCCCCGCCCCACGGGGGAGACCCCTCGGGGGGTGCAGGGCGAGGGATCGCCCTGGATCTTGGCGATGGCGTGTTCGAGCACGGGGGCGAGGACGGCCATCCCGTCCCGGATCGCCCCGGGGCTTCCGGGGAGGTTCACCACCAGCGTCCGGCCCCGGACGCCGGCCACCGCCCGGGAGAGCATGGACCGGGGCGTGGCCCGGAGGCCGGCCGCCCGCATGGCCTCGGCGATGCCGGGGATCTCCCGCTCGAGGAGGGGCCGGGTGGCCTCCGGGGTGACGTCCCGGGGCGAAAGCCCCGTCCCCCCCGTGGTCACCACGAGGTCGAGGCGAAGCCGGTCGCACCAGTCCACGAGCTGGGCAGATATGGCCGGCGCCTCGTCGGGGACGACCCGGTGCTCGGCCACCTCCAGCCCGGCCTCCCGGAGCAGCCCGCAGAGCAGGGGGCCGCCGCGGTCGTCCGCCGTACCTGCGGCGGCGCTGTCGCTCACCGTGAGCACCCCCGCCCGGTACAAGTCAGCCCTCTTCCTTGGCCGCCTTGGCCGCCGCGACGATCTTCTCGGCCAGGTTGGGCGGCACCGCCTCGTAGTGGGCGGGCTCCATGGTGAAGGTGCCCCGGCCGGCGGTGAGCGATTGAGGTCGAGGGCGTACTTCTGGACCTCGGCCAGGGGCACCAGGGCCTCCACCACCTGGAACCCGTGGCCGGGCTTCATGCCCATGACCTTGCCGCGGCGGCCGTTCAGGTCGCCGATGATGTCGCCCACGGCGTCGTCCGGTACGGTGATGGTCATCTTGACGATGGGCTCGAGGAGCTTCGGCCTGGCCTCCAGGACCCCCTTCTTGAAACACTGGATGGCCGCGATCTTGAAGGCCATCTCGGAAGAGTCCACCTCGTGGGACTTGCCGTCGTAGAAGCGGACCTTGACGTCCACCACGGGGTAACCCGCCAGGGGGCCGCTCTCCATGGCCTCGTGGAGCCCCTTCTCCACCGCCGGGACGAAGTTCCGGGGAACGTTCATCCCCACCAGCGCCTCCTCGAACTCGAAACCGCGGCCCCGGGGCAGGGGCGAGATGTCGAAGTGCACCTCGGCGAACTGGCCGGCCCCGCCGGTCTGCTTCTTGTGGCGGTAGATCACGCCCTTCTTGGTGGTGGAGATGGTCTCGAGATAGGGGATCCGAGGCTCGGACAAGGCCACCTGGACCCCGAACTTGCGGGCCATCCGCTCCACGAGGGTGTCGATGTGGATCTGCCCCATGCCGGAGATGATCAGTTCCCGGGTCTGGGGGTTGCGCCGGACCTTCAGGGTGAGGTCCTCCTCCTGGAGGCGGGAGAGGGCCTGGGCGATCTTCTCCTCGTCGCCCCGGCTCTTGGGTTTTATGGCGTAGGAGAGCACCGGGGTGGGAAGTTCCACGAACTCGAGGCGGATGGGGGCCTCCGGCGCGCACAGGGTGTGCCCCGTGGCCGTCTCCTTGAGCTTGGCGAGCGCCACCACCTGCCCGGGCCCCGCCGCCTCCACGGGCTTCTGGGAGGCCCCCTCCAGGGAGAGGACCTGGCCGTAGCGCTCGGTGGCGCCGGAGTTGGGGTTCAGCAGGTTCCCGTCGGGTCGGAGGGTGCCGGAGAAGATCCGGAGCACCGACAGGCGCCCGGCGTAGGGATCCGTGATGGTCTTGAAGACCAGGGCGGAGAAGGGGGCCTCCGCCGTGGGCTCCCGGGTGACCTCCTCGCCGGTCTTCGGGTCCCGGCCGGTGACGGGGCCGCGGTCCACGGGCGAGGGGAGAAAGTCCACCACCAGGTCCAGCAGGGTCGAGGCCCCGATGTTCCGGACGGCCGCCCCGCAACAGACGGGGACGAAGCCCCCGCCCGAGATGCCAGCCCGCAGGCCCTGGACGATCTCCTCCGGGGTGAGGTCCTCGCCCTCCAGGAACTTCTCGAGGAGGCCGTCGTCGGACTCCGCCGCGTATTCCACCAGGTTCCCTCGGAGTTCCTGGACGGTCTCGGCCATCTCGGCGGGGATCTCCGCCGCCTCCACCGTGCCGTCGTCCTTGGCCAGGAAGGCCTTCATCCGGACGAGGTCCACGAGGCCGCGGAAGGACTCGGCGGCCCCGATGGGGACCGCCACCGGGACGAGCCGGAGTTCCAGGGCCTCCTTCAAGGTCTCCACCGCGGCGTCGAAGGACGCCCGCTCCCGGTCCATCCGGTTCACGAAGAAGACCGCCGGGAGACCCCGCTCCCGGACCATGGACCAGACCTTGAGGGTCTGGGGCTTGACGGGATCCACCGCATCCACCACGAAGACCACGCTGTCGGCCACCCGGAGCGCCACCTTCGTCTCGCCGACGAAGTTGTCCTCGCCGGGGGTGTCCATGAGCTGGACGGTGGTCTTCCGCCACTGGAGCGGATGGAAGGCCGTGGTGATGGAGAGCTTCCGCTTGGTCTCCTCCGCCTCGAAGTCCAGGGTGGCCGTGCCCTCGTCCACGCTCCCGAGGCGGGAGACCGCCTTGGCGGAAAAGAGCATGGCCTCCGCCAGGGAAGTCTTCCCGGCGCCGGTGGTGGAAACCAGGGCCAGGTTCCGGATCCGCTCTGCGTCCATAAGTCGTCCCCTCCCGTTGTGGATGGTCCTCCCCGCGGGGCGGGTCCGGCCCCGGGGCGGGACCTCTGCTGTCGATGACCGAGACGGAGCGGGGCCCTGGCCGTGCGCGCAAAGGCCAAGCCCCCTGGCGGCACCGGACGCCCGGGCGAGGCACCCGGCCGGAACGGCCGGTACGGGGCGCCGCTGAGGATCACGCCAGTCTGCAGGATACTGAATGGCGCAACCCACCGTCAAGCCGGATCCGGCCCCGGTGCTTGAAGGCGAAGGGGCGAACCTTTATGTTGGGAACAGTCGTCTTTCGCCCCGGACCCGTGGGCGTCCAAGAACGGGCCGGATGCAAGGCGGCAACGATGTCGATGAATACTCCCAAGTATATCGACGAGTTGCCAACCTGGGCGGATGGCCCGTCCTCGAGCGCCCCGAAGGGCGGCGGGGTGAGTCCGCCACGGCGGATCATGCCCGCCCATGGCCTGGAATTCCGGGCAACCCGGCCCAATGCATCTCAAGGCCGCCACGGATCCAGGACGCTCCAACGGCCGCCTGCATGCAGTGTGAACGAGAAGTGACCATATCCAACCGCCTGGGGCTCCATGCCCGTCCCGCCGCCCGGTTCGCCCGCATGGCCAGCGGGTTCCGTTCCCGGGTCTGGCTGGTCCGGGACGGAGAGGCGGTGGACGGAAAGAGCATCCTCGAGGTCCTCACCCTGGCCTGTCCCAAGGGCACCCGGCTGATCATCCGGGCCTCGGGGCCCGATGCGCAGCTCGCCGTGGACACCCTGTGCCAGCTGGTCACCGACAGCTTCGGAGAACTGGATTGATGGCCCACCCCCCGGAAAACCACCGGCCCACCGTCCTGAAGGGCATCGGCGTCTCGCCGGGGATCGTCCTGGGCCCCGTCTTCCATCTGAACCGGGACCGCCTCCGGTACCCGCGGCGGCGCATCGAGCCCGCGGAGGTCGCCCCCGAGCAGGCCCGCTTCGAGGACGCCGTCGCCCGGGCCGCCGCCAACATCGAGGACCTCATCCAGGACCTGCCCGAGGAGCTCCGGGAACACTCCGGGATCCTCGAGTCCCAGCGGCTCATGCTCAAGGACCGGATGCTCTACGACCGGACGCTCCGGATCATCGAGGAGGAGGGGGTCAACGCCGAGTGGGCCCTGGAGAAGGCCCTGGCACACGTCCGGGGCCTCTTCCGCCAGATCCGAGACCCCTACATCCGCGACCGGGTGGAAGACGTGGAATACGTCAGCCGCCAGCTCCTGCGCCTCCTGACCGGGCAGCGCGAGACGGACATCGACGAGATCGACGAGCCCGCCATCGTGGTGGCCCACGACCTCTCCCCGGCCGATACCACGCGGATGCGTCCCGACCGGATCCTGGCCTTTCTCACCGACGTTGGCAGCCGCACCTCCCACACGGCCATCATGGCCCGGTCCCTGGGCATCCCCGCCGTGGTGGGCCTCGAGAACGCCACCGGGGCCATCGCCCCCGGCGAGCAGGTCATCGTGGACGGGATGACCGGCGAGGTCATCGTGGGCCCCGACGAGACCATGCGCCGCCACTTCCTCGAGCGGCGGGAAAAGTGCATCCGGCAACGGCTCGATTTCATCCACCACAGCCACCTCCCGGCGGAGACCCGGGACGGCTACCGGGTCAAGATCAAGGCCAACATCGAGCTCCTGGACGAGATCCCCACGGTGATCGAGTACGGGGCCGAGGGGATCGGACTCTTCCGAACCGAGTTCCTCTACCTGGCCAGCCGGTCTCTCCCCTCCGAGGACACCCTCTACCGGGCCTACCGGGAGGTGGCCGAGCGCCTGGCCCCCTACCCCGTCACCATCCGGACCCTGGACATCGGGGGCGACAAGTTCGTCTCCACCGTCTCGCTGGGCGACGAGATCAACCCCGCCCTGGGGCTCCGGGCCACCCGGCTCTGCCTCAAGGAGCCGAAGCTCTTCCGCACCCAGCTCCGGGCCATCCTCCGGGCCAGCGTCCACGGCGACGTCCGGATCCTCTTCCCCATGATCTCGGGCCACATGGAGATCCTGGCCGTCAAGGAGCACCTCGAAGCCACCCGAGAGGAGCTGCGGCGGGAGGGGGTCCCCTTCCGGGACGACCTCCCGGTGGGCATCATGATCGAGGTCCCCACCGCGGTGACCATGGCCGACGTCCTGGCCCGCGAGGTGGACTTCTTCAGCATCGGCACCAATGACCTCATCCAGTACGCCCTGGCCATCGACCGGGTGAACGAACACGTGGCCCATCTCTACGAGCCCCTGCACCCCGGGGTGCTCCGCCTCATCCGCCAGGCCACCGAGGCCGCCCACCAGGCGGGCATCGAGGTGGCCATGTGCGGTGAGATGGCCGGCGAGGCCACCTACGTCCCGGTGCTGCTGGGCATGGGGCTCGACGAGCTCAGCATGAACGCCCTGGCCATCCCCCGGGTGAAGCGGATGATCCGCCTCTCCGACCAGGAGGCGTGCCGCCGCCTGGCGGGGGACCTGCTCGCGGCCTCCACGGCGAGGGAGGTCCGGGAACGGCTCGCGGACTTCCTCGACCAGCACTACCCGGGCGACTTCGAGGCCGCCACGGACCTCTACACCGCGCTTCGGGCGGAAGACACCGCGGCCTCCACGGCCTGATGGCCGGCCTCTACGTCCACGTCCCCTTCTGCGCCACGAAGTGCCCCTACTGCGACTTCGTCTCCGCGCCGGCGTCCGGCCGGGTGAAGGCGCGCTACCTCGAGGCGCTGCGGGCGGAGGCCCGGCGGATGGCCGAGGCGCCGGAGGTGCGGCGGCTGACCTTCTCCACGCTCTACGTGGGGGGCGGGACCCCCACCACCCTCCCCGCCGATGCCCTGGCGGACCTGGTGCGGGAACTGCTTGCCGCCTTCACGTGGGGTGACGCCCCCGAGGTCACCGTGGAGGCCAACCCGGAGTCCACCACCCGGGAAGGCCTCGCCCGCCTCAAGGCCGCCGGCGTCAACCGCGTGAGTATCGGCCTCCAGGGGATGTCCGACCGGGCCCTCCGCGTCCTCGGCCGCCCCCACGACGCGAGCCAGGGCCGGGCCGCCGTGGCGGCCGCCGCCGGGGCTGGCCTCCGGGTGGGGGTGGACCTCATCTTCGGATGGCCGGGGCAGGACCCCGCGGAATGGATGGCCGCGCTCGAGGCGGTGGTGGAGCTGGGGCCGGAACACGTCTCGGCCTACGAGCTGTCGGTGGAGGCCGGGACGCCGCTGGCGGCCGCGGTCCAGGCCGGGCGGCTCCGCCTGCCGGGGCAGGCCCTCCGGAGCCGGCTCACGGACCTGGCGGAAGACATCCTCGAGGCCCACGGCTACCGGCAGTACGAGATCTCGAACTTCGCCCGGCCCGGCGGGGCCTGCCGCCACAACCTGAACTACTGGGACGAAGGCCCCTACCTCGGCCTCGGCGCCGCCGCCGCCTCCTTCCTTCCGCCGGCCCGCGTCCGGAACGTCCCGGACACCCTGGCCTACATCGACCGGGTCCTCCGGGGTGAAGACCCCCGGGAGGAACGGGAGGAACTCGACCCGGAGGCCCGGTTCCGCGAGGCGGTGGTCCTTGCCCTCCGGACCCGGGACGGCATCGACCCGGAACGCTTCCGGCGGCGCTGGGGCCTGGACCCGGCGGCCTACTACGGGCGGCGGTTGGTGCGGCTCGTGGAGGCCGGGCTCCTCGAGGCGGACGCCGCCGGGATCCGCCTCACCCGGCGCGGCCGGCGGCTCGCCAACCAGGTCTGGATGGAGCTGGTCTGACCCCCGCGGAGGCTTGCCCCGGGCCCCGGCGGTGCGCTAGAATGGGTCAGGAAACCCAGGAGCGGCCGTCCATGGACAAGATCGTCAGCATCAACGACAAGAAGCGCCTCACCCGGGGCCGGGTGCGGCGCCTCGAGATGATCAAGGAAGAGCTCATCCGGGACCACGGCATCGACCTCGACCGGCTGCTCGCCAACGAACCCGCCAGCAACCTCACCATCGACCAGTTCGAGGACCTCACCGAGCGGATCCTGGCGGTGGTGGACGACTTCTGCGAAGAGCACCCCCAGGCCACCATCCACGACGTCCTCTACACCCTGGAAAACGTGAAGGACATCATCCGGGACCACATCGCCGGCCCCGACGAGCAGTAGCCGCCGCATGCCCGCGGGGCGCGGCGCCTCAGGCCGGTTCCACCACGATGCGGGCCGCCTCCTCGTGGCGAAGGCTGACGTGGTAGCCCTTCACCCGGAACTCCACCGGGTCCTTGAGGGGGGCGTAGCGGATGACCTCCACCTCGGCGCCGGCCACGAACCCCATCTCGAGCAGCCGCTTCTTGAACGGCCCCGTGGCCTCGAGGCGAACCACCCTCCCCTTCTCCCCGGTCCGGAGATCGTCCAATGTCATGTCGGTCTTCCTTCCTTTCACGGCCGGTGGACATCCGGTCCGCCGGTGGCCTATATTTCGGTGGATCGTGCGTGACGCGTCCCACCCCATCGGCGAGGCGGTCTCCGCCCAGACTGCCGGGATCACCGGATGCGGCGGACGAAACTGTGACAATCAATAACCACCCCCCAGAAGCCGCGTCAACCGAAGTTGGCGCAAGGAGGCACCCGTGGCGAAGGTAGCGGTATGCGGTTCGAGGAGCATCGATTCCTATGAACTGGTGCGGGACGTGCTCGACCACCTGCTCGTCCCGGGCGACGTGATCCTTTCCGGGAACGCCCCCGGCGCGGACCGCCTCGGGGAACGCTACGGCGCCGAGGCGGGCCTGGAGGTCAAGATCATCCCTTCCCAGTGGGAAAAACACGGTCTCAAGGGAACCATGATGCGCAACGAGGTCATCCTCCGCTCCGCCGACGTGGTGATCTGCTTCTGGGACGGCAAGAGCGAGGGCACCCGCCACATGCTGGAGATCGCCCGACGGGCCCACAAGCTCCTGGCGGAGATCGCCCCGGACGGCCGCCTCCGCCTCTTCCGGAACCCGCGGCAGCTGCACTGATCCGGCGCCGCCGGATCCACGTCGTCCCCCTTTAGACGTAGACGTCGATGATCCGCCCGGTTTCCGGCCCCGGTGCGGCGGCATAGGGTTGCACCCGCCGATGGAGGCGAGGGAAGGACAAAGGTGTCGGCTCCGAGCGCCCCGGCTCGGACGCCCCGCCCCGGGTACCCCGGGCCGCGCCGGGGGAGCGGCGGACAATGGCGCCGCGGGGCCAGTCCGGCGTCGGCATTGCGGCGGAGATGGCGGGAAGGTGGGGCATGCGCCTCCTCCGGCGCGGCCCGGCCGGGCCGCGCCGGGCATGATCCCCATTCTAGGCTGGAGACCGGACGCCGGGCAACCCCGGCCCGGCGCGGGGGCTTCCTTTACAAGGTGTGCCGAAGAGATTATAGACGAAACCACGGTCCGGAGCCGGCCGGGCCTCTCCTCCGCCCATAGCTCAACTGGATAGAGCAGCGGACTTCTAATCCGCAGGTTTCAGGTTCGAGTCCTGATGGGCGGACCAGCATCCCCCCTCTCCGGGCCCCGTCCCCGTCCGGCCACGGCGCTCAAGCTCCCCGGCAGGCATCCGATAAGCGGAGAAGAGGGATGGTTCCGCTTCACCAGTTCCTTTTTCCACGGGCGCCGGCCGCCGGGGCTTTGCACCGATCCGGCGTCCGACCCCAGGGTATGGAGGGATCCCCATGCACATCGAAAACACCATGAAGACCGCCGTCCTGTCCCTTTTCGCGTTCCTCGCAGGCCTGAGTCCATGGTCCCCCGTGTCCGCCCGGGCGGCGGACGACGGGGAGATCCGGGCCTTGAAGGCCCAGGTCCGGGACCTCCAGGAACGCCTCGGCCGGCTCGAGCGCGACCGGGCCGCCGCGCCGTCCGGCGCCGCCAAGGCCTACTGGAAAAACGGCTTCCGCATCGAGTACACGGACCCCGCCTCCGGCAGCTCCTACAAGTTCCGCTTCCGGACGGGCATCCAGCTCCGCTACACCTACGCCGTCCCGGACGACGCCCTGGCGGACGACGTCACGGACAACGACGAGAACTACAGCTCCTTCGTGATGCGCCGGCTCCGGTTCTTCGTGGACGGCACCGCCCCCTCCCCGGACTGGCGCTACTTCGTCCACGTCCAGCTCGAGCCCCAGAGCGCCGTCAACGTCCACGACGCCTTCGTCCAGTGGCAGAAGTTCCGCGCCCTGCGGGTCCAGTTCGGGCGCATGAAGATCCCCTTCGGCATGGAGTACTGGCAGTCCGGGTTCCGCCAGAACGGCACGGACCGGACCATCTTCACCGGTGATTCCGAGATGGACAAGGACCTCTTCGGCAACCGCCTCTACGACTTCCCGGGGGACAACGCCCGGCTCCGGGTGAGCAAACACCGGGATTCCTGCGGCTTCCCCACCGGGGGGATGCTCCTCTACCGCTCCCAGGGCGTGGTCCTGAACGGCGACCTGGACCTCCTCGGCCGGAAGGACTTCATCGACTACCGCGTGGGCGTCTTCAACGGCCGAGACACCCGGGCCTGGTCCAGCCAGGACGCCGACATGCTCTACGTGGCCCGGATCGGGATCAACTTCCTGCCGGGGTCCGACCCCAAGGGCCCCCTGGGCCCGAGCGGGTTCAACAATTACTTCAGCCAGGGCGACTACGGCTACAACACCCGGCCCCTGGCGGCGCTGGTGATCGGGGGCTTCCACTCCACGGACCGCGTCAAGGCCTACCACCAGCTCGACGCCGCCACCACGAACCCGAAGACCTGGCACGACACCCGGAACTACGGATTCGACACCGCCCTGCTCTTCCGGTTCCGAGGCCTGTCCCTGGATCTCGAGGCCGGCTGGGAGGAGTTCGTGCAGGATCCCGGCAAGGGCACCACGGCCTCCAGCGACCAGGAGACCTGGGACCGCCTGGCCGCCCGGATCAACCTCGGCTACTTCGTGATTCCCAAGCGGCTGGAGCTGGTGGCCAAGGCCGCCTACTTCGAGCGGATCCGCGACAACGACGCCGCCGCCTCCCTGAAGAGCGGCCTCGGGCTCGTCACCTTCGAGGACGGGGGCGAGGCCGTGGAGGACAACCTCCAGCAGTACGTCCTGGGGGTGAACTACTACCTCCACGGGTTCAACCAGTACGTCACGGCGGACGTCGCCTGGGGCCGCCGCGAATTCACCCAGGTGACCGCGGCCGAGGCGGCGGCCTTCGGCGTCACCCCCGAGCTGAGCCCCGGGGACCAGGACGACTACCGCTTCCGGGTGATGTACCAGTTCCTCTTCTAGCGACCGCCGGCGGGCGACCGCTTCTGGGGGGGCCGTGGAGAAACGGCCCCCCGTTTTTTCGCTGGCCCATCCCCACTCGGCGTCCTTCTTCCGAGTCCATCTTCTTCGGCCGCCGGGCGGGATGAGCCGGCAGCGCCTTTGCCCCCGCGCGGCCCGGTGCTATGCTCCCGCCATGCCCTACGGCCGGATCCTCCAGCTCGTCGCCGTCCTCTTCCTCGCCGCCGCGGCCCCGGCCCCGGCCCGCCCCGCCCTCTCCCCGGCCGCGGCGGGGGCGGCCTGGATCCTCAAGGCCGGCCTGTGGTGGGCGCTCTGCCGCACCTGGGTGGCGGGCCGCGGCGAGGGGGTGCCCGGCCGGCCGGCGGCCCGGCTGGAGATCCCGGCCCTGGCCGTGGCGGGCCTGGACTTCTACTGGCTCGACGCCAAGGCCCACCTCCTCGCCCTGCTCCCCTTCCTGGACCGGTGGCCCTCCGTGGTGGAGTTCGCCGGGGTGGCGGACTACTGCCTCCACCTCTGCCTCCTGTGGGGCGCCGAGCGGGCGGCCGCCCGCCGCCTCGGCCCCGGTCTCCCGTCCGCCGCCGCCCTCTGCTGGGCCCGCCTCCGCCTCCTCCTGCCCGTCTTCGTGCCCTACGCCGTACTGGCCGTGGCCGCCGACATCCTCGACGCCCTGCCCTGGCCGGCCCTCCACCGGGCCCTACGCGGTCCCTGGGGCGAGGCGGCCTTCACCGCCGCCTTCCTCCTGCTGGCCGTGGCGGCGGTGCCGAAGCTGGTCCGTCGCTTCTGGAGGTGCCGCCCGCTGCCCGACGGGCCCTGGCGGGCGTCGGTGGACGCGGTGCTCCGGCGGGAGGGCCTCCGGTTCGCCGAGGTCCTCCTCTGGCCGCCCGGAGAGCCGGGAATTTGCACGGCGGCCGTGCTGGGCGTGGTGCCCCGGTGGCGGTATCTCCTCCTGACGCCCTGCCTCCTCCAGGCCCTGACCCCGGCGGAACTCCAGGCGGTGGTGGCCCACGAGGCGGCCCACGTCCGCCACCGGCACCTCCTCCGGCACCTCGCCTTCCTGGCCGCCTTCGGGGCCCTGCTCTACCTCTGGGCGGAGCCCGCCTGGACCGGCCTCTTGGCCAGCCCGGCCGGGCCGTGGCTCCTGGAGACCCTGGAGGGAGACGGAAGCGGCCTTTCCGGCCTCGCCGCCGGCCTGCCGGTACTCGGACTGTTCCTCTGCTACTTCCGCTTCGTGATGGGCTACTTCATGCGCCACTTCGAGCGCCAGGCGGATGCCCACGTCCTGGAGGCGGGCCTCGACCCTCGCCACCTCGCCGGGGCGCTGGAGAAGGTCTCCGCCCTGGCCGGCGGCGTCCGGGACCGCCCCAACTGGCACCACTTCAGCATCGCCGAGCGGGTGGCCTTCCTGGCCGCCGCCGCCCGCCGCCCGGCCTTGGTGGCGGAGCACCGGCTCCGGCTCCGCCGGGCCCAGGCCCTCTTCGCGGCGACCGCCCTGGCCCTGGGGACGGCGGCCTGGGCCCTCCCGACCGCCGCCTGGCGGGCGGCGGCCGAGGACAACGTCTTCCGGCTCGCCCTGGACCGCCTGGACCGGGCGGCGCGCCCGCCGGGCTGGACCCTCCGCCTCGCGGCCGAGCTCCAGGAAGTCGGGGACTACGGGCGGGCCCTCCGGCTCTACGAACGGATGCTCGCGACGGCCCCGGACGACCCGGAGGTCCTGAACGGGCTGGCCTGGCTCCGGGCCACGGCGGACGACCCCGCCTACCGGGACCCCGCCGCGGCGCTTCGCCTCGCCCGGCGGGCGGCGAAGATCGCCCCCGCCCCCCACGTCCTCGACACCCTGGCCGAGGCCCTCTTCCGGAACGGACGGACGGCGGAGGCCCTGGAGGTGGAACGCCGGGCCCTGGAACGGGCGGGGCCGGACCGGGCTTACTACCTCAGCCAGATCGAGCGTTTCCGGCGCCGCAGGCCGCCAGCCGCGCCGAAAACGAAGACGGCACCGCCTTCCCGGTCTCCGGGGCCAGGTGCCGGTGCACCATCTCCAGGATCTGGTCGGCCTTGAAGGGCTTGTTGAGGCAGGGGACCCCGGTCTCCTGGAGGAAGGCCCGGGTCCGGTCGTCGAAGGTGACCCCGGTGGCGTAGATGATCCGGTCGAGGTACTCGGGCCGGTCCTGTTCCAGGCGCCGGTAGAGCTCGATGCCGTCCAGGGCCGGCATCTTGATGTCGGAGATGATGAGGTCGAAGGGCGTCCGGGAGAGGTGGGCCAAGGCCTCCCGGCCGTTGCCTGCCAGGGTCACGTCGTAGAACTCCATGAGGAGCTCCCCGAGCAGCTGGGCGATGGGAGGCTCGTCGTCCACCACCAGGATCCGGACCCGGCGACCGTCCTCCCGCCGGGGCGGCGGCGGCACCTCCCCGGCGGCCGGGGCCGCCGCCTCCTCCTCCCGGACCACCGGAAAATACAACGAAAACGTGGTGCCGCCGGCACCGCTCGCGACCTCGATCTCGCCCTGGTGGGACCGGACGATCCCATGGCAGATGCTGAGTCCGAGGCCGGTGCCCCGTTCCCGCTCCTTGGTGGTGAAGAAGGGATCGAAGATGTGGGCCTGGACCTCCGGCGGGATCCCGGGGCCGTCGTCGGTGACCGACACCCGGATCCGGTCGGCCTCCCGGCGGGTCTCGATCCGGACGCGGCCGCCGCCCGGAAGGGCCTCGTAGGCGTTCTTGGTGATGTTGAGGATCACCTGCTCGATCTGCTGGCGGTCCAGGAGGACGGCGGGCAGGTCCGCGTCGAGGTCCATGTCGAGGTGCACGTCGGAACCGCTGAAGGAACACTCCACCAGCTCGCAGGTGGTCCGCACCACGTCGTTGAGGTTCACCATGGTCTTCCGGGGCTTCTCCTGCCGCGAGAAAAGGAGCAGTGACTCCACGATGCTCCGGACGCCGAGGGCGCAGTCGCGCACGATGCCGATCCGGCGGGCGGTCTCCTCGTCGAGGCGCTGGCCCGCCAGCATGTCGGCATAGGCGAGGACCGGCGTCAGCTTGTTGTTGAGCTCGTGGGCGATGCCCGCCACCATCTCGCCGAGGAGCGCGAGCTTCTCCGACCGGACCAGCTTCTCCCAGAGCGCCCGTCGTTCGCTCACGTCCCGGCAGATGCCGATGAGCCCTTCCTCCCGGCCGGCACCCGTCCGGGCCCGGCTCATCTTGAGTTCCACGGTGACCTCCCGGTCGCCGCCGGGGGCGAAGACCACGTCCTCCAGAACGGAACGGTCCTCGCCGCTGGTGAGGCTGGCCATGAAGGCCCGCATCCGGTCCCGGTCGGCAGGCGCCACGAGGTCGAGGAAGGGCGTCCCCAGCATGGTCTCCGGCCGCCGCCCCATGAGGTCGCCGAAGGTGGAGTTGGCATAGACGAGCCGGCCCCCGCTCACCACGAAGTAGCCGTCGTTCAGGTCGTCCACCAATGCCTGGTACCGTTCGGTGGACCGCCGCACCTCCTCCTGGAGGCGAAGGTGCTCCAGTGCCCGCTTGATGGAGTGGTGCAGAAGGTCGAAGTCGAAGGGCTTGGCCACGTAGTCGTAGGCCCCGTGGCGGAGGGCCTCGATGACGGAGTCCACGGAGGAGAACCCCGTCATGGCCACCACGCGGGTCCTCGGGCAGTGCTCGTTGACGTAGTCCATGACCTCGAAACCCAGCCCGTCCTCCGTGACGATGTCCGTGACCACCACGTCGAAGGTCGTGCGGGTGAGCAGCTCGATGCCCCCCCGGCAGCTTTCCGCCGTGGCCACCTGGTAGCCCAGGTAGGAGAGCAGCATCTCGAGGCTCTGGCGCATGCCGCTGTCGTCGTCGATGACGAGGATCTTGGCCTTGTGATCACCCATGACACACTCCTCCCCTGTGGGATCCCTTCTCCTAGCGCCCCGAAGCCGCCGCGGGCAGGACGATCTCGAAGACCGCACCCGCCCCCGGCGTCTCCTTGAGCTGGATCCGTCCCCCGGCCCCGGTGACGAGGCCGTAGCACACCGAGAGGCCGAGACCCACGTTCTCCCCGGCCTTGGTGGTGACGAAGGGATCGAAGAGCCGTTCCTTCACCTCGGCGTCCACGCTGGGCCCCGTGTCGGCCACCTCGATGAGGACCCGGTCCGCCTCCTCCGGGTGCCGGGTGGCCCGGACCCGGATGGTCCCGGCCCCCTCAATGGCCTCCTCCGCGTTCTTGATGAGGTTGATGAGGACCTGCTTCAAGGCGTCGTCGGAGAGCTGCACGGGGGGCAATCCCTCGTCGACCTCCAGGCGGAGATCGACCCCCTTCTCCCGCATGGGCTCGGCCAGCAGCAGGGCCAAGTCGTCCAGCGCCCGGACCACGGAGCCCGGCTGGGCCGGCTCCCGGCCCTGGCCGGCGGATGGCGCCCCCTTGGAGAACACCTCGAGCTGCCGGACGATGGCGGCGATTCGGTCGATCTCCCGGTTGATGGCCTCGAAGGTGGCCTCCTCCCCCGGCGCGGCGGCCTTCATCCGGTGGAGGCGGAGGTAGTTCTTGATGATGCCGAGGGGGTTGTTGACCTCGTGGGCCACCTTCCGGGCCACCTCCGCCGCCGTGGCCAGGCGCTGGGCCTTGAGGGCCTGGGCCTGGGCCTCCTCGAGTTCCCGGGTCTTGGCCGCCAGTTCCTCCCGCAGCCACCGGGAGCGCCCCTTGCGTTCCTCGTCGAGCTGCCGGGCGGTGGTGACGTCTTGGAGCACCAGGAGGTAGCCCCGGTCACCGAACCCTGTGAGGTTGGCCGCCCGGGCGTGGAACCACCGGGGAAGAGCCTCCGGGGCACCGCCCCCGGCGCGGAAGTGTACCTCCCCGGTGCCCGCCGCGTGCACGCGGGCCAGGAGCTCGTCCCAGACCCCCGGGTCGGCCCCGAGGGTCCGCCAGACGTCACCGCCCTCCGCCGGCGCCTCGCCCGGCCCCCCGGCGAGGAGACGCCGGGCCTCGGGGTTGGCGTAGAGCAGGCGGCCCTGCGGGTCCACCACCGCGACCCCCACGGGAACGGCCTCGAGCAGGGTATCGTTGAACTGCCGCTCCCGGCGCCACTTGAGCCGGTACCGGTAGCCGCGGACGGCGGCCGCCATCTGGTGGGCCAGCAGCCGAAGGAGCGAGACGTGCCGGCGGACCCGGTCCCAGTCGGAGGGATCCAGCCCCGCGGCCACGCTCCCGACCCGTTCGCCGTTGGCGACCAGGGGGATGACGGCATAGGCCGTTCCCAGGAGCCCCTCCACCTGGCGGTCGATCACCCGGGGGGGGTGTTCCCGGAAGTAGTCCCCGCTGTAGACCGGCGCGTCGGCCTCGAAGGCCGCCTCCCAGACGGTCCCGGGCTCGCAGGCGATCCGGAGCCGGCGGGCCAGGTCGTCGCGGCGCGAGCCGAAGGCCCGCTGCCCGTAGAGGACGCCCTGGTCCTCCACCGTGGCCAGGAAGACCGTCTCGAAGTCGAAGAGCACGGCCAGGGACTGGAAGAGTGCCGAGAAGAGCTGGTCTTCGTCCGTGGCGGCCACCATGGACTGGAGACTCGCCACCAGGAGGGAGAGGTCCTCCACCCGGTCCCGGAGCCGGGCCTGGGTCTCCGTGGCATCGGCGGCCCGGGGCCCTTCGCCCTCCTCCGGGGGAAGCACCCGGACCCCGAGATCGGCGGCGAGGCGCCGGATCTCGCGCTCGAGCCGGTCCCGGAGGTCGGCCAGGGCCACCGGGACCGGGCCCATGGCCTCGTCCAGCACCGCGGCCAGCGCCCGGAGTTCCGCCTCGTCCGCCGCCGGAAGCCGGTGGGCCAAGCGGTCGCCGAGGTGGACGATCCGGACGAGACCGGAAGCCGCGCGAACCTCGCCGGGGGAGAGATGATGGTAGCGGACGGCGTCGCAGAAGAAGGGATGGAGCCGGGACTGCTCGAGAAAGTCGGCCCCGGCGGCGGCGTGGTCCATCCCCAGGACGGCCCGCTCCGCCTCCACGAGCCGCTGGTCGCCGTGCGCCCCGTGGTGCACGCTCCGGAAGGCGGCGGCGTCGGCCTGGAGGATGACGAGCTTGCCCACGTCGTGGAGGAGCCCCGCCATGAAGGCCTCGGAGGGCTCCGGGTACCCGGCCGCCTCGGCGAGGGACCGGCACACGATGGCCGTGGCCAGCGAGTGCCACCAGAAGACGGGCAGGGAGAAACCGGGGGTGTCGCGGACGCCGGAAAAGAACTCGTAGACGGAGATGGTGACCGCCAGGTTCCGGACCGCCTGGAGGCCGAGGATGACCGCCGCGTCCTCGATGGTGGAGATCTTCCGGCTGACGCCGAAGTAGGGGGAGTTGGCCAAGCGGAGCATCCGGGCCGTGAGGCCGGGGTCGTTCCCCGCCACGCGGGCGATATCCGCCACGCTCGCATCCTCGTCCAGCGTCGCCTCGAGGAGCCGGAGCACGACGTGGGGAAGCGAGGAGAGACGAAGGACCTCCTTCACGCGAAGGGCGGCCTTTCCCTCCGGGTGGATGACATTATCCAAGTAATTCCGTCCCCCCTGTCACATTTTCTTGTATCAAGGGCGGGCATGATACACAAGATCGGCCGTTTTCGATTGTTTCTGAAATTTTCCTCATTTTCGGATGCATGGCCCACCAAACTGGAACTGGATCCCAGTTTAACTCTTGATTTTGAAATATATCGACATTTTTTATTGTCAGCACCCGCCCCCCCTCCCCCCGCACCGGCCGGACGGGGCTCGGCGGCGACGGGCTCCACCCCTGGACAGGCCCTCCGGGGTGCCGTAATTTTGAATGGGAACGCCATGAGCGAAGCCCCCGAGGAGGACGGCATCATGGTCATCCGCACGGTCCAGACCCGATCCAGGACGGAGCTCGTCGACATCACCGGCGAGGTGGAGGCCGCCCGGCGCGAGATCGGCCTCGCCGACGGCCTCCTGGCGGTCTACGTGCCCCACACCACGGCGGGCGTCACCATCAACGAGGGGGCGGATCCGGCCGTTCGGCGCGACGTGATGGAGGTGCTCAACCACGTGGTCCCGTGGGATTTCGATTACCGGCACATGGAAGGCAACTCCCCCGCCCACGTGAAGGCCACGCTCACGGGCGCCTCCGTCCACGTCTTGGTGGAAGGCGGCCGCCTGCTGCTGGGAACCTGGCAGCGGGTCTTCCTCTGCGAGTTCGACGGGCCGAGAAACCGCAAGATCTGGGTGAAGGGTCTTGGCGCCTGAACCCCGCCGGCGGCCGCCCCGGCCGCGCCATCCCGTGGGCGCGGGGCTCCGCCCCGTGCTCGCCCTCCTCGTGGCGGCCCTGGTGCTCCTGGCCGTTCCGGCCGCCGCCGCGCCGGGCAAGGCGGTCTTCGCCCCGCTGCGCCAGCGGCTCATCCGGGACGGCTACCCGCCCGCCTTCGTCCACAGCCTCTTCGAGCGGCCCGAGGTCCGGTTCGACCCCAGGGTCATGCCCCGCAAGCTCACCCACGACGAGAGCCGCATCGACTACGCCCGCTTCCTCCGCCCCGAGCGCCTGGCCCGGGCCCACGCCTTCCTCGACCGCAACCGGGACCTCCTGGTGAGCATCGAGGCCCGGTTCCTGGTCCCGAAGGAGATCAAGGTGGCCATTCTCCTGGTGGAGACGGACCTCGGCCGGTACCTCGGAGCCGGCCGGGCCTTCAACATCCTGGCCAGCATGGCCGCCGCCGGGGATCTCGAGCGGGTACGGCCCTGGATCCCCGGGCGCCTCCTGCGCCCGGAGACGGTGGAGAAGACCCGGCGCCTCCTGCGGAAAAAGGCCCGCTGGGCCTACGAGGAACTCAAGGCCCTCATCGAGTACGCCGCCCGGAACGGGCAAGACCTCCTCTCCATCCGGGGCTCCATCTTCGGTGCCATCGGCCTGTGCCAGTTCATGCCCACCAATGCCCTGCGCTTCGGCGTGGACGAGGACGGCGACGGGCGGGTGGACCTCTTCGAAAAGCCCGACGCCCTGGCCAGCATGGCCAACTACCTCCGGTGCCACGGCTGGGAGCCCGAGATGGACCGAGAAAAACAGGAGGCCGTCATCCTGAGCTACAACCCGAGCCGGCCCTACGCCCGGACCGTTCTCGCCGTGGCCGAGCGGCTCCAGGACATGGAGACCCGTGTCCGCTGACGCCCGGGTCCCGGCCGCCGAGGCCCGGGACCGGATCCGCCGGTTCCAGGAACGGCTCCGGCACGAGGGGGTGGAGCTGGCCCTCGTCCGGCAGAACGCCGACCTGGCCTACCTCGCCGGAACGGTCCAGGACGCCCACCTCCTGGTGCCCGCCCGGGGGACGCCGCTCTTCCTGGTCCGGCGGTGCCTCGACCGCGCCCGGCGGGAATCTCCCCTCGAGCGGATCGCGCCCCTGGCCGGCCTGAGCCGCCTGCCCGGCATCCTGCGGAACGAGGGGTGGGACGATGTCCGCACCCTGGGGCTCGAGATGGACGTCCTGCCGGCCCGGCTCTACCTCCATTACAGCCGGGAAGTCTGGCCCGAAGCCGAGGTCCGGGACGTCACGCCCCTCCTCCGCGAGCTCCGGGCCGTGAAGTCCCCCTGGGAGGTGGATTGCATCCGCGGTGCCGCCGCGCAGGCCGCCGAGGCGGTCGCGGCGGTCCCGGGCGTCCTGCGGCCCGGAATGACGGAACTCGAGCTCGCCGCCGAGGTGGAGGCCCGCCTCCGCCGCCGCGGCCATCCCGGCTTCTTCCGTATGCGGGGCTGGAACCAGGAGATCGGCATGGGGCAGATCCTCTCGGGCCCGGCCGGGGCCGTGCCCGCCTGGACCCAGACCCCCGCGGGCGGCGAGGGGCCCGGGCCGGCCTTCGGCCAGGGGGCCTCCTTCCGTCGGATCGGACGCAACGAACCCGTCAGCGTCGACATCGGCGGCTGGGACCGCGGCTACCTCTGCGACCAGACGCGGATGTTCGTGGCGGGGCGCCTCCCCCGCGACCTCCGCGCCGCCTTCGAGGCGGTGCGGCGGCTCCTCGAGGACCTGGCGGCGCGCCTTCGGCCCGGGGCCGTCTGCGGCGACCTCTACCGGCTGGCGGTGGAGACCATGGAGGCCGCGGGCCTCGGGGACCACTTCATGGGCAGCGGCGCCGAGCGGGTCCCCTTCGTGGGCCACGGCCTGGGCCTGGAGGTGGACGAACTTCCCCTCCTCTGCCGCGACAACCCCGCTCGTCTCGCCCCGGGCATGGTGGTGGCCGTGGAGCCGAAGCTGATCTTCCCCGGAAGGGGTCTTGTGGGACTGGAAGACACCTTCCTGGTGACGGAGACGGGGGCGGAGGTCCTGACCACAGCCCCGAGAGAGGTCATCGAGGTATAGCGCCGGGCCCCGGCGGTCCGGCCGGCTTGGGATCCATGCCCCCGCCCCCCCGAAAGACCGCGGCGCCCCCGCCGCTCCCCCGCTTCCCCTTCTTCTGCCCGGACAGCTGCCGGGAATGCTGCCGGTTCGACCACCTCGCCATGGTCACGGAACGGGATTATCCGCCGCGGGAGATCCTCGCCGCCGTCAACCTGACCCCCGTGCTGCTGCCGGTCATGTTCCGGCGGACGCCGGACGGCCGCTACCACGTGGGACGCGTCTGCCGGCACTACCGGGAGGAGACGGGGCTCTGCCGGATCTACGCCGCCGCCCCCTGGGCCTGCCGCCTCTACCCGCTCATCGTCGTGGCCCGGCCCGGACGCTTCGTCATCGCCGTGGAGACGGGCTGCCCGGCCGGGGCGGCCTTCCACGCCCGCTTCGCCCGGGGCGGGGCCGAGGAACACCGCTACGTCGGCCGGCTGCGGGACCTCCTCGCCCGGGGCGGGATGCCGCCGGACACCTTCGTCTCCAACGGCTCCCGGCGGAGCCGCGCCCTCGCCAAGGGTCGGCTGGAACCGGCCGGCCCCTAGACCCTCCGCGCCGGTTGGCGCCGGGGCCCCGATGGGGTACATATGAAGGGTTGGGCGCCGCCGCCCATGGATCTCTATCTAATCGTGATAATTTAGTTTTTACAAGCCGCCCGCGCCCCGAGCCCCGTGCGGCGCCATCGCTGACCCCGACAGGAGCCCCGGATGTCCGACCTCCACGCCGAAAAGATCCTCGTCCTCGACTTCGGCTCCCAGACCACCCAGCTCATCGCGCGGCGGGTGCGGGAGGCCAAGGTCTACTGCGAAATCCACCCCTATGACATGTCGATCGAAGCGATCCGGGCCTTCGCCCCCCGGGGCATCATCCTCTCCGGCAGTCCCTCCAGCGTCCACGACCACGGGGCGCCCGTAATCTCCCCGGAGGTCTTCGACCTGGGGCTCCCGGTCCTGGGGATCTGCTACGGGATGCAGCTTGCCACCCACCTCCTCGGCGGCACCGTGGAGCATAGCGATCACCGTGAGTACGGCCCCGCCGCCCTGGAGATCGACGAGCCCGGGGACCTCTTCCGCGGCCTGGCCCCGGCGCCGGCCACCCACCAGGTCTGGATGAGCCACGGGGACCGGATCGAGGCCCTGCCCCCCGGCTTCGTCCGGATCGCCCGGAGCGGGGCCTCGCCGGTGGCCGCCATGCGCCACGAGGCGCGGCCCATCTTCGGGGTCCAGTTCCACCCCGAGGTGGTCCACACCGAGATCGGCCGCGACCTCCTCCGCAACTTCCTCTTCCGCGTCTGCGGCTGCAGCGCCTCGTGGGACATGGCCTCCTTCGTGGAGACCGCCGTGGCGGACATCCGCCGGCGGGTGGGCGGCGAGCGGGTCATCTGCGCCCTGTCGGGGGGCGTGGACTCCTCGGTGGCCGCCCTCCTCATCCACCGGGCCATAGGCCGAAACCTCACCTGCATCTTCGTGAACAACGGCCTGCTCAGGAAGAACGAGGCCGAGACGGTCCTGGCCTTCTTCGAGCAGTCGGAACTCGACGTCCGCTACGTGGACGCCTCGGCCCGCTTCCTCGAGCGTCTTTCCGGGGTGGACGACCCGGAGAAGAAGCGCAAGATCATCGGCACCGAGTTCATCCGTGTCTTCGAGGAGGAGGCCCGGCGCCTGGGCGACGTCCGCTTCCTCGCCCAGGGGACCCTCTACCCCGACGTCATCGAGAGCGTCTCCTTCAAGGGGCCCTCGGCCACCATCAAGAGCCACCACAACGTGGGCGGCCTCCCGGAGGTCATGCGGCTCGAGCTGGTGGAACCCCTCCGGGAGCTCTTCAAGGACGAGGTACGCGAGGTGGGGGCCCAGCTCGGTATGCCCGAGGAACTCATCCACCGCCACCCCTTCCCGGGGCCGGGGCTCGCCATCCGGGTCCTCGGCGCCGTGACCCCGGAGCGGCTCGCCGTGCTCCGCGAGGCCGACGCCATCGTGCTGGAAGAAATGAAGGCCTCCGGCTGGTACCGCCGCACCTGGCAGGCCTTCGCCGTGCTGCTCCCGGTGCGGACCGTGGGCGTCATGGGCGACGAACGCACCTACGACCACGTGGTGGCCCTCCGGGTGGTGGACAGCGTGGACGCCATGACCGCCGACTGGACCCGCCTCCCCTACGACCTCCTGGCCCGGATCTCCAACCGGATCATCAACGAGGTCCGGGGGGTGAACCGCGTCTGCTACGACGTCAGCTCCAAGCCGCCCGCCACCATCGAGTGGGAATAGGCGAGGCCATGGAGAAGTTCGTCCACCTCCACCTCCACACGGAATACAGCCTCCTCGACGGCGCCATCCGCCTGAAGGACCTCTTCCCGCGGGCCAAGGAGCTGGGCTACGACACCCTGGCCATCACGGACCACGGCAACATGTACGGGGCGCTGCACTTCTACCAGCAGGCCCTCCGGCACGACATCAAGCCCATCCTCGGCTGCGAGTGCTACGTGGCCCCCAAGGGCCGGAAGGACCGAAGCGCGAAGAGCGCCGGCGAGGCCGCCTACCACCTGGTGCTCCTGGCCGAGAACGCCACGGGCTACCGGAACCTCCTCCGGCTGGTCACCGCGGCCCACTTCGAGGGCTTCTACTACAAGCCCCGGATCGACCTCGACCTCCTCCGCGACTGGAACGAGGGCCTCATCGCGCTTTCCGCCTGCCTCCACGGCCAGATCCCGGCGGCCCTCCTCCACGGCGACCGCAAGGGGGCCCGGGCGCTGGCCGAGACCTACGCCCGGATCTTCCCGGGCCGCTTCTACATCGAGCTCCAGGAAAACGGCATCCCCGAGCAGGCGGTCATCAACCGGGAGCTGGCGGAGCTGGCCCGGGAGCTGGGGCTCCCGCTGGTGGCCACCAACGACTGCCACTACCTCACGGCCGAGGCCGCCCGGGCCCACGACGTCCTGCTCTGCATCCAGACCAACCGAACCGTGGACGATCCCAACCGGATGCGGTTCACCACCGACCGGATCTACTTCACCTCGCCCGAGGAGATGGCCGAGCGCTTCCGCGACTACCCGGAGGCGCTGGCCGCCACCGCCGAAATCGCCGAGCGCTGCAACGTGGAGCTGGAGCTCGGCCGCCACCGCTTCCCGGTCTATCCCCTGGCAGAAGGCGAGACCTACGAGGCGAAGTTCGAGGCCATGGCCCGTGCGGGCCTCGAGGAGCGCCTGGCGGAACTCGGCATCGAGGGCGAGGCCCAGGCCCCCTACCGGGAACGGCTCGAGGAAGAGATCGCCGTCATCAAGGAGAAGGGCTTCCCGTCCTACTTCCTCATCGTGGCCGACTTCATCAACTGGGCCAAGTCCAAGGGGATCCCCGTGGGGCCGGGGCGGGGCTCCGCCGCGGGCTCCCTGGTGGCCTACTCGATGCGGATCACCGACATCGACCCGGTCCGCTACGGGCTCTTCTTCGAGCGCTTCCTGAACGTGGAGCGGGCCTCCCTCCCGGACATCGACGTGGATTTCTGCATGCGGCGCCGTGACGAGGTCCTCCGCTACGTGGCGGAGAAGTACGGCGGCGAGGACTTCGTGGCCCAGATCATCACCTTCGGGCAGATGAAGGCCCGGGCCGTGATCCGCGACGTGGGCCGGGCCATGGGGCTGGCCTACCCCGAGGTGGACCGCATTGCGAAGCTCGTCCCCGAACAGCTGGGCGTCACCCTGGAAAGGGCCCTCCAGATGGAGCCCCGCCTGGCAAAGCTCGCCGAGGACGACCCGAAGGTGGCCGAGCTGCTCACAGTGGCCCGGGCCCTCGAGGGCCTCCCACGCCACAGCTCCACCCACGCCGCCGGGGTGGTCATCTCCGACCGCCCCATGCACGAATACCTCCCGCTCACCAAGGGCCAGGCCGGCGAGACCGTCACGCAGTTCGACATGAAGTGCGTGGAGAAGACCGGCCTCATCAAGTTCGACTTCCTGGGCCTCAAGACCCTCACGGTGATCGACGTGGCCCTCCGCCTCATCCGGGACCACTACGGGGAAGAGATCGACATCGGCCGGATCCCCCTGGACGACCCCGCCACCTACGAGCTCCTCTCCAGCGGCGACACCACCGGCGTCTTCCAGCTGGAGAGCTCCGGCATGAAGGACCTCCTGCGCCGGATGCGCCCCTCGTCCTTCACCGACATGATCGCCCTCGTCGCCCTCTACCGGCCCGGCCCCCTGGAGAGCGGCATGGTGGACCAGTTCGTCAAGGCCAAGCACGGAGAGATGGAGGTCACCTACCTCCTCCCGGAGCTGGAACCCATCCTCCAGGAGACCTACGGTGTCATCGTCTACCAGGAACAGGTGATGAAGATCGCCCAGGTGCTCGCGGGCTACAGCCTCGGCGAGGGGGACCTCCTCCGCCGGGCCATGGGGAAGAAGATCCCCGCCGAGATGGCCGCCCAGCGCGACCGCTTCCTCACCGGGGCCCGGGAGCGGGGCATCCCGGAGGACAAGGCGCGGACCATCTTTGACCTCATGGAGAAGTTCGCCGGCTACGGCTTCAACAAGAGCCACTCGGCGGCCTACGCCCTCATCGCGTACCAGACGGCCTGGCTCAAGACCCACTACCTGCTCCCGTTCCTCGCCTCGCTCCTCACCAACGAGCTCGGCAACACCGACGGGGTGGTGAAGTTCATCGGCGAGGCCAAGGCCCAGGGCGTGCGGGTGCTGCCGCCGGACATCAACCGGAGCGACCTGGACTTCACCATCGAGGACGACGCCATCCGCTTCGGCCTCACCGCGGTGAAGAACGTCGGGGCCGGCGCCATCGAGGCCATCCTGGAGGCCCGGCGGGAAGGCCCCTTCGCCTCCTTCGAGGACTTCTGCTGCCGGGTGGATCTCCGAAAGGTCAACAAGCGGGTCATCGAGAGCCTCATCAAGTGCGGCGCCTTCGACGCCCTTGGGCACCGCCGCTCCCAGCTCATGGAGGCGCTGGACCAGGCCCTGGAGCTGGGGCAGTCCCGCCAGGCCGAGCGCCTCTCCGGCCAGATGTCCCTCTTCGACGCCATGGCGGCGGGGGCGGCGGCCCCGGAGCCCGCGCGGCTCCTGATCCTCCCGGACGTCCCGGAATGGCCGGACCTCGAGCGCCTCCGCGCCGAGAAGGAGGCCCTGGGCTTCTACATCAGCGGCCACCCCCTGGACCCGTACGCCGCCGACCTCGACCGCCTCACCACCGCGCACACGGAAAACGTCGCCAAGCTCCCCGACGGGACCCCGGTGAGCCTGGCCGGGGTGATCCGGAGCCGAAAGGAGATCACCACCAAGAAGGGCGACCGGATGGCCTTCATCGTCCTGGAAGACCTCCGGGGCTCCATCGAGGTGGTCTGCTTCCCCGAGGTCTACGTCCGGGCGGCGGAACTCCTGGAAGGCGACCGCCCGGTCTGGGTGCAAGGCACCTACAAGAAGGAGGATGACCGCGGCGTCCACAAGGTACTGGCCGAGACCGTGGAGGCCCTGGAGGAGGCGCGCCGGCGCCGGATCTCCGGCCTCACCCTGGAGCTTCGGGGCGACCGGCTGGCGCCGGAGGACCTCGAGCCCCTGCGGCAGGTCCTCCGCCGGCATCCCGGCCCCTACCCGGTGCGGCTCGGGGTGGTGCTCCCCGGTGAGGGCCGGGTCCTGGTGGCGCTCCCCGACGACCTGAACGTCCGCCTGTCGCCGGAACTCACCGAGGACATCGAGGCGGTGATCGGCTACCCCGGCCTCCGGATCGAGTACGAACCCCTGGCCCCGGCGGATCCCGAGGCCGAGACCCGGGCGCCCCGGCGGGCCGCCCGCTGAGACACACGGACGAGGAGGAACGCACCATGATCGGCTTCGAAAGCCCCGGACCCGGCAACACCGAGGCGGCCCTCGACGCCCTCGAGGCCGCCCTCGACCGCACCGGCGTCACCCAGGTGGTGGTGGCCTCGACCCGGGGCGGGACGGGCCTCGCCGCCGCCCGGCGCCTGGCGGCGCGGGGCCTCCGCCTCGTGGTGGTGACCCACAACGTGGGCTTCAAGGAACCCGGCGCGGTGGAGATGCCGGCGGAGACCCGCCGGGAGCTGGAGGAGCTGGGGGCCCGCGTGCATACCGGGACCATGCCCTTGCGCAGCATCGGCACCGCCATCCGCGAGCGCCAGGGCTACAGCCAGCAGGACCTCGTGGCCAACACCCTCCGGATCTTCGGCCAGGGGATCAAGGTCTGCGTGGAGATCGCCCTCATGGCCGCCGACTCGGGGCTCGTCACCCCGGACGACCTCCTGGCCGTGGCCGGAACGGGCCGGGGCGCGGACACCGTGGTCCTCCTCAAGCCCGCCTCCTCCAACCGCCTCTTCGACCTCAAGGTCCGGGAGATCGTCGCCAAGCCCCTGGACTTCTGAACGGCGGCCGCCGCGCCATCATCGCGAGACTGGCGCAGCGCCCCCGGACCCGTTAAGGTAGCTGGCTGGCGCCCGTGAAGCCCAGGGCCGCCGCCCCCATCGCCATGGCCAAGGACCACGTCAAGATCGTCGCCCGGAACCGAAAGGCCCGCTTCGCCTACCACATCGAGGACACCCTCGAGGCGGGGCTGGTCCTCCTCGGCCCCGAGGTGAAGTCCCTCCGCGAGGGCCGGGCCAATCTCGCCGACGGCTACGTGGTCTTCAAGCGGGGCGAGGCCTGGCTGCAAAACGTCCACATCTCCCCCTACCCCTTCGCCGCCCACCACCAGCACCTCGACCCGCTCCGGCCCCGGAAACTCCTCCTCCACCGCCGGGAGATCGACCGCCTGGCGGGCAAGGTCCAGGAACGGGGCCTCTCCCTCGTCCCGCTGAGCCTCTACTTCCGGGACGGCAAGGCCAAGGTGGAACTGGGGCTCGCGAGGGGGAAAAAGCGCTACGACAAGCGCGAGACCCTCAAGCGGCGGACGGAGGAGCGGGAGATCCGCCGGAGATACAAGATCCGCTGACCGCCCGCCGATTGACAGCGCCCCGGGGAGACCTTAAAGTAGCTTCGTACCGAAACTTCCGTAGTCTCCCATGGGGGCGATCCGGCTTCGACGGGGGTATGGAAGCGCAGGTGGCGTGCCGAGGCCCTGTCACCTCGTTAAAAGGCAGGACAAACACAAACGCCGACTCTGACTACGAGTTCGCACTGGCCGCCTAAGGCGGCCACGCCCCATCCGGCCGGGCCTGCAAGGCCGGACGGGGCGACACCTCAGCAGGCTAGCCTTTCACGGGCGCCCGCCCCCTGAAAGGCGAAATCTCAGTGGGCTAGCCCCTCCAGACCCCGCCGGGGTGGGCCGGGGAGGGCGAACATCGATACGCCGGCTACGCACGTAGAAGCCTGTGTGGAATGCCTTCGGACCCGGGTTCGATTCCCGGCGCCTCCACCATTTAGAAAAGACAAACCCGTCTCTCCAGAGTGATTCTCCGGGGCGATGGGTTTTTTCTTTCTCCCCTTCGCCGAAGGCGGCCCGCGCATGAGCCGGCCCCCTTCGAAGCGCCGGGCGGGCGCCGCGCCCCGGACCGAGCGCGCCTTCCGCCACCGGCTCGTGGCCGCGTGCACCTCGGCGATGACCGACGCGGCCTCCCCGCGTGGGGAGGAGGCCCTTGCGGCGCAGCTCAGGATTCGGATCCCTCCTCGCCCCACGGCCAGGGCCCGAGGAAACGGCCTGGGGAGGAACGTGCGGGGACGGTCGCCGTCTGCCCGGGGAACTTTTTACGGCGCGGCCGTCACCGAGAGCTTCTGCAAGATATCGGCGTACCTTGCGGCCACGACCCCCCAGTCGAACCGCGTCGCCAGCTCCCGCCGGGTGCGGGCGGCGATCCGGCCCCAGCCCCGCCGGTCCTCCAGCAGGGAGACGAGTCTCGCGGCCAGGGCCTCCGGGTCCTTTTCCGGGACGAGGAAACCCGTCTCGCCTTCCCGGATGATGTCACCGATGCCGCCGACATCGCTGCCCACGAGGATACAGCCGCTCAACCCGGCCTCGACGAAGGTCAGGCCGAAGCCTTCGGTGTCGCCGCCCCGGGCCCGGATGGAGGGGCCGACGAAGATGTCGGCCGCGGCATAGAAGGGGGGCAACTCGGGATTCGGCAGGGGACCGGCGAAGATCACCCTGTCCGCCAACCCCAAGGAAGCGCTCAGCTCCTTCAGCGCCTGCTCCTCCTCGCCACCGCCGACGATCAGGAGCCGGACATCGGGAAAACGGTCCAGGACGGCGGGCATCGCCTGGAGCAGATACCGAACCCCCTTCTTCTCGCTCAACCGGCCGACGAACAGGAGCAACGGCCCCCGGATGCCGAACCGTTCCCGGACCCCCCCGCCGCCGCTCCCGTCGAAGCGGGCGGCGCTGACCCCCATGGGGACCACCGCCGGCGACGCCGCCGGCCACAATTCGGTCACCGCCGCTCCCGCGGCGCGGCTGACGGCGGTCACCGCGGCCGCGCGACGCACGGCCATCCGCTTGGCGGCCATGGCCGGCCGCATCCGCAGCCCGAAGACATCCCCCCCGTGGACGGTGACGAGGACGGGGACCTCGAGCAGCCGCGACACCCAGGCGGCGACCCATCCCTGCGGGATGAGCCAGTGGGCGTGGATCGCGGCCGGCCTCAGTCTCCGGACCAGCCTGTACAGGGCCAGGAATTCCCCCGCGACGAAGAAGGGAACGAGCACGGCGTAGAGGGGATTTTTCCGGAGGGTGGGCAGGATGCCGGTGGCCCCGGCCAGCCGCTCGAGGGGGCCCAGAAAGTAACGGAAACGGTGCACGTGCATCCCGTCCATCACCTCCTCGGCCTTCGCGCCGGGGTAGCGGGGTGCGATGACATGCACCTCGAACGCGGAGGTCAGCCGCTTCGACAACTCATGGACGAACGGCGGATCCGTGTCACCCCGCCACCTCGGAAAGGTGGATGTGAGGACGACCAATCTCTTCATGCCCGTTTCCCGGATGGTGCCGCACGAATCCGGGGCCTTGGGGCCCCATGCCCCCCGGAGGGCCCGGCTCCGGGCGGGACGCGCACCCCCGGCACTGTGACGCCTGCGGTCCGGGCCGCCGTTTCCGCCCGCCCCCGCTCGGCGGAACGCCCCGCGCGGCGGTCCCCGCTCACCACCCCATCCGCCGGCGAATGACCTGCGCCTTCTCCCGCAGGTCGAGCCCGGAGACCCAGGCCCGCCACTTCTCGACCTCCAGCGCGGCGTAGTTGTTGAGCCCCTCCAGCCGCCGCGGCCACATGGACGGCACGGCGAGCCTCCGGAGCGTCCGCCCCTCTCCTGCCGGCGCCGCGCCGTTCTCCGCCTGTTCCCGGGCGCCGGAAACCAGGAAGTGGAGGCGGTTCAAGACGTTCACCTCGCTCGTCCCCGCGTCCATGTCGAGGGAGAGGAGCTGCAGGTGGGGATAGAGCTCCTTCAGCTTCCGCTCCATGCCACGCCCGGTGATGTGGTTGGAGATGCAGCCGAAGGGCTGGAGGCAGACGATGTTGCCCACCCCCTCGCGGAGCATGGCGATGATCTCCGCCGTCAGCAGCCACCCCTCGCCGAACTGGTTGGCCAGGCTGACCACCTCGGCGGTGACCTCGGACAGCTCCCGGAGGTTGTGGGGCCTCCGGTAGAAGCGGAAGCCGCACATGACCCGGTCGATCTGCCCCAGGTGGTACTTCGTGTAGATTTCGAGCAGGAGGTGCCGGATCCGGTCGACGAGGGATCGCTTGAAGAAGGCCCTCTGGTCGTAGGTCTCGTTGATGAACCGCTGCGCGAAGAAACTCTGGAGGGCCGGCAGGATCACCTCCACCCCCTGGGCGGAAAGCCAGTCGATGAGGTCGTTGTTGGAAAAGAAGTTGTACTTGACGAAGATCTCCCCCACGATCCCGATCCTGGGCACCGGCCCGTCGCAGGTCTCCACCCGGTTGAAGTGGGCCACCGCCTCCCGGAGCACCTCGAGGAGGGCGGGGTAGTCGGCGCGCTCGATGGCGGGCTCCATGGCGGCGAGATACCTGGCATGGAGCTTTCGGGCCGTCCCGGGGGTCTTCTCCCTCACCACCACGGAGAGATACATCCGGGTCAGCGGGTCGGCGAAGACCAGGCCCAGGGCGAGCCGCTTGACCAGGCCCTTGAAGTCGATGTCCAGGCCGGCCTCGGGATCGATCCCCTCGGCGAGGACGGGGATCACCGAAACCCGTTCCAGGCCGAAGGCCGCCAGGCCCTTCCGCACCAACGAGACGTAGGACGAGGCGCGGCACTGGCCGCCCGTCTGGGTGAGGACCACCGCCGTCCGCTCCGGGTCGTACCGGCCGGACCGGAAGGCCTTCAGGATGTCCCCGGCCACCAGGACGGCCGGGTAGCAGATGTCGTTGTTGACCATCTTGAGGCCCAGCTCCACGGTCTCCCGGTCTTGCGGCGGCAGGACGTCCAGCCGCCAGCCGAGGGGCCGGAAGGCCGCGGGCAGCAGCGGGGAGTAGAAGGGGGAGAAATACGGGGTGATGAGGACCTTTCGGCCGGCCCGGGACGGAACAGGCCGGAGACGCCGCGGCGCGGGGGGCGGCGGGGATTGCCTCCGCCCGTCTTCCCGGGGGGCCGCCTCGAGCATCGAACGGAGCCGGATCCGGACCGCCCCGAGGTTGGCGATCTCGTCCATCTTGACGACGGTGTGGATCTTGCCGCTGCGCCGGAGGATGTCGCGGACCTCGTCGGCGGTCACGGCGTCGGGCCCGCAACCGAAGGAGGTCAACTGCACCATCCGGGTGCCGGCGTGGCGGGCCACCCACATGGCCGCCGCGTAGAGCCGGTTGGCATAGGTCCACTGGGTCAGGACGTTGACCCCCTCCAGGGAGACCTGGCCGCTGGCCGCCAGGACGGCGTTCTCGCTGACCACGTCCACCCCGAGGCCGGCCAGAAGCCCCGGCACACCGTGGTTGACCAGGGGATCGACGTGGTACGGGCGCCCGGCCAGGACCACCAGCGTCCGGCCCTCCCGTTCCGCCTCGTCGATGAGTTCCCGGGCACGGGCCCCGAGCTGCTCCCGGTAGGCCCGTTGGGCCGCCAGGCCCCGCTTCACGCCCAGGGACACCGTCCGGTAGTCCACGCCGAAGGGCATGAAGAAGAGGTAGAGCTGGTCGCGTAAAAGCCCCGGGTCCTTGAAGCTGACGGCCGGGTTGTCCAGCGGGATCCCGAAGCGCTTCTCCGGGTCCACGGCGCTCCTGATGAGATCGGGGTAGCCGGTCACCACCGGACAATTGAAGCTGTTGTCGGCCCCCTCGAACTCCTTCTGCTCGTAGACCACGGTGGGGTAGAAGATCCGGTCCACGCCGCGGGCGGCCAGGTCGAAGACGTGCCCGTGGGCCAGCTTGGCCGGAAAACAGATGTTCTCCGACATGACCGTGGCCGCGCCCTTCTCGTAGAGCCTCAGGCTGGAGGGCGAGGAGAGCACCACCCGGAAACCGCAGGTGGTGAGGAAGGCATTCCAGAACGGGAAGTTCTCATACATGTTGAGACAGCGGGGAATGCCGTAGGTGAGGCGGGGCTCGCCTTCCGGCTCCGTGCAGCGGTCGAAGAGAAACCGGAGCTGCTCGTCCACCAGGTTGGTCCCCTTCCGCTTCCGGTCCGGGTCGTTGCTGAAGTGCCGCTCGCACCGGTTGCCGGTGTAGAACCGGTTGGCGTTGCCGAAGCGGAGCTCCAGGACCCGGCACCGGTTCTCGCACCCCCGGCACCGGAGCTCCCGCCGGGTGTAGGCGGCCTGGGCCTCGATCCCCTCGAAGACGTCCAGCGGCGCGGCCTGGGCGCGGCCGGACCGGTACCGGTCGAGGGCGAGCAGCGCCGCGCCGTAGGCCCCCATCAACTCCGACACGTCGGGGCGGACCACCTCCGCGTCCAGCAGGAGTTCCGCCGCCCGCAGCACCGCGGGGTTCCGGAAGGTCCCCCCCTGGACCACGATCTTCTTCCCGAGTTGCGCGGGGTCCTTGAGCTTCAGCACCTTGAACAGGGCGTTCTTCACCACCGAGTAGGCCAGGCCCGCCGAGATGTCGGCGACCGAGGCCCCCTCCCGAAGGGCCTGCTTGACCTTCGAGTTCATGAAGACCGTGCACCGGGTGCCCAGGTCGAAGGGGGCACACCGGCCGCAGGCTATCTCGGCGAATTCCTGAACGCTGAACCCCAGGGAGTTGGCGAAGGTCTCGATGAAGGACCCGCACCCCGACGAGCAGGCCTCGTTGACCTGGAGGTCGGCCACGGCGCCGTCGGCGATGGTGATGGCCTTCATGTCCTGGCCGCCGATGTCGAGGATGAAGGAGACGTCCGGGGCGAAGTGCCGGGCCGCCCGGAGGTGGGCCAGGGTCTCCACCACGCCGTCATGGAGGCCGAAGGCCGAGCGGACGAGGCCCTCCCCGTAGCCGGTGGCGGCGGCCCGGAGGACCCGCGGGCGCCAGCCGGCCGCATCGAAGGCCTCCCGGGCCGCCCGGAGGCCCTGCTTCACCGCCCGGAGGGGGTCGCCGTTGTTGGGGCCGTAGTGGCCGAAGACCAGGCGCCCCGAGCCGTCGACCACCGCGATCTTGGTGGTGGTGGAGCCGGAATCGATCCCCAGGAAGAGGTCCTGGCCCGCCACCTGCGCCGGGTCGACCCGGGGAACCCGTGCCCGGTCGTGCCGCGCCTGCCATCGATCGAACTCCGCGCGGCCGGTGAAGAGCGGCGGCAGCCGGCCGGCACGCCCCCCGGCGGCGCCGGGGCCGCGGCCACGGGGCACGGCCAGGAGGGCGGAGATCCGCGCCCGGAAGGGATCGCCGTTCCGGATCATGGCGGCCCCCATGGCCGGGATCAACTCCGACCGTTCCGGGAGGAGGAAGGCCGAGGGATCGTCGATCTCCAGCACCTCGGCGAAGGCCCGGCCAAGGCGCGGGATGAAGGTCAGGGGCCCGCCGCCGAGGAGGATCTTCCGCTCCACCTCCCGGCCGCGGCACAGGGTGGTGACCACCTGGAGGGCCACCGCGTGGAATACGGAGGCCGCGACGTCCTCCTTCGAGGCGTGGCGGCTCAGGAGGGCCTGGACGTCGGTCTTGGCGAAGACCCCGCACCGGGAGGCGATGGGGTAGATCTTGCGGGCGCCTTCGGCCAGGCGGTTCAAGTCGGCGACGTCCACGTCGAGGAGGACCGCCATCTGGTCGATGAAGGCGCCGGTCCCCCCGGCGCAGCTGCTGTTCATCCGGATGTCGGGACGGCCGCCGGTGTCGAAGAAGATGATCTTCGAGTCCTCGCCGCCGATCTCGATGAAGGTCTTGGCCTCCGGGTGGAAGCGCCCCACGTAGTGGGCCGAGGCCACCACCTCCTGGACGAAGGGAAGCCCGAAGACCTCGGCCACGCCCATGCCCGCCGACCCGGTCACCGCCAGGTCGAGTTCCACGTCGCCGAGCTCGCGGGCGGCCTCCCGGAAGATCTCCCGGGTGGTCTCCACCGTCTGGCCCTGGTGCCGCCGGTAACGGGCGAAGGCCACCTCCCCCTCCGCGTCGAGGAGCACCACCTTGGCCGTGGTGGAGCCGATATCGATCCCGGCGTAATAGGGCTGTCCGTTCCCTCGATTCATGTCCGGGTCTCCCGCGGTTCCGCCCCCGGGGCCCCGCGGCGGCGGGCACCGGCGGGACTCAGGTAGTCGCGGAAGGAACAATAGGTATCCACCAGCGAGACGACAAGCGACTCGAGGTGGCGGGGCGGCGCCAGGGTCAGCGGCCACATGTGCTTGAGGATGATGTCCGCCTCCTTCGGGGAGAGCCGGGTGACCCGGCGGGCGTTGGCCAGGGCGATCCGGTGATGCCGGAGACCGTGGAGCCGCGGGCCCTCCCGCAGCCAGTCGTAGAAGAAGAGGTCGTGGAGGAGCGCCCCCCGGACGATGGCCTCGGTGTCCAGGCGGAGGCGCCGGCCCCAGAGAAAGCTCAGCCAGGCGACCTCCCGGACGTGATCCAGGCGGGTCTTGCCGCGGTGATGGGGATAACGGGCCAAGGCCGCCACCTCCGGGATCGCAAGCACCGGGCCGGCCGCCGCCCGGAACGCCTCGGCCGCCGCCTCGGCCTCCTCCGCCCCCCCCCGCAGGAAGGCACGCCCGGCCACCGCCAGGAAATCCGCCAACATGACGGCCAGCCCCACGCCGGCCGAAAGGCCCTTGGCCCCCTGGGGGAGCCCCGCGAGCCAGACCCGGTACGGCGGCAACAGCAGGAACTCGAAGGCGAAGGCCAGGATCAGCCAATAGAGGGAAAACAGGGGACAGACGAGGCCCTTGAAATGGAGGGGCTGGTCCGAGTAATCCCACAGGCGGACGTGGAAGAACCGCTCCGCGACGAGCCCGGAGACCAGCTCGAGCCCCGTGGTGAGGACGAGGTAGACCAGGGCCCGCAGGGCCAGCCCCGCCCCCGCCGCCTCGAGCCGGGACGCCGCCGCCATGAGCACCAGGGCGCCCGCCCCGTAGAGCACGAGGTACGGCCCCCGGAGCAGCCCGGGGTTCACGAACCGCCGGGCCCCGGCGGAACGGTAGGCGACCTCCAGCAGCCAGCCGAGGAGCGAGAAGAAGACGAAGGAAAAGGCCAGGTCGCAGAGGTTCATACCCGATTCCACTTCCTCCAGCGCGGGCGCCGGGCCGGGGGCCGCCCGCTCAGAACCGCCACTCCAGGTCGATGGTCCCCAGGCGCTCGTGTCCTTCCGATGCCTTGGCCTGGCCGGTGTCCACGTCGTCGGTGGTGAGGAAGATGCCGAGGTGGAGCCCCCAGTCCCGGCGCTCGTAGTGGAGGCCGGCGATCAGCATGCCCACCAGCGGCCGCTTGTCCACGCCGGGCCCGGGCCGCAGCAGGGTGCCGTCGAGGAAGAGGTTCCGGGCGAAGGCCGTGCCCCGCAGCACCAGCGAGGCGTAGAGGGCCGCCCGCTCCGGCCTCGGCGGTTCGAGGAGCGCCACGTAGTGCATGCTGAGCCCGATGGGGTCGGGCACGTAGACGAAGCCGCCGGGCATGTTCCGCCCGAGGCGCAGCTCCAGCGCCACGCTGGCCTGGGTGAAGAGGTTACCCAGGCCCACGTTGCCGTCCACGGCGGCGTCGGCCGACCAGCCCTCCGGCCGCCCCCCGTGCCACACCTTCCGCTTGCGCATGTAGTTGAGGTTGAGGAGCGGCTCGGTCTCGATCTGGTTGTTCCAGCCCTTGGGGTCCTTGTCGCCCAGGAGGTGGTGCGTGGCCTTCTGGACCTCCTCGCCCAGGGCCGGCGGCCCCGAGACCCCGGCCGTGACCTCGAAACCCCGGAACTCCTCGTCGTCGTAGGCATACCAGGTGGCCTGCAAGGTGAGGGCCGCGGCATAGGGCACGTCGTCCCGGATGAGATCCCGCCGAGAGACGTCGTCCGGGGTCTGGATGATCTGGCCCACGGCGATCCCCGACCGCCGGAGGAGCCCCTCGCCCCCCAGCGTGGGGATCGCGCCGCCCAGGCGGCCGAGGGAGCCATGGCCGCCGCCCACGTCCGCCCAGCGGCGGGCGGCGGCGGTGTGGTGCTGGATGGACCACCCGCTGGAGATCTGGTTGTCCTTCTCGAGGAAGACGTCGTTGTCGAACTCGAGGCGCCATGTCGCCCCTTCCACCCCCGCGGGACCCGCCCGGGCCGGACGGGGCGCCCCCGCGAGGACCGAGAGCACCACGAGGCCCAGGACGGCCGCGGCCCGCCCGGCGAAACGCCTCGGTGCGAAAGGTCTCGGCATGACGATCGTTTCTTCCCTCGGGCCGCGCGCGGCCCCGAAGCGCCACCGGGCCGCGCGCGGCCGGGTGTCCGCCCCGGACAGGCTAGCCGAAACCGGCCGGGGCGTCCACCCCGGCGGCGAGGCAAAGACGGCCGGCCCAGGGACCCCGGGACCGGCCGTCTTTGCTGAAGCTACCCCGGCCTCCCCCTAAGGCCTCGTTACGAGGCCCGAGGTTCGGCCGGGCCGGCCCGGCGGGCCGGTTCAATCCAGCGGGCCGTAGGAAACCACCCGGCCGTTCAAGGGCTGGGTGGGCCGGTTGGTGTCGTAGCGTTCCCCGGTCTCCGGGTCGCGGTAGAGCTCCCGGTAGGCCTCGATCTGCGCCACGGACATCTGGATGGGCCGCTCGAAGACGAACCACGAGACGATCTCGTCACAACCGGGGGTGGTGAGAGAGCCCGGGTAGGCGAAGACCGCGCTCTTTCGGGGAAGGAGCTTGTCGAAGTCCACGGGCACCCGGGCGGTCAGCATCTCCCCCTCGCCCGCCTCGTGATGAACGGCCTCGGGAAGATCGTCAAAGATGTCGCGGAGGGCCTTGTTCTCTCGACCCTTCCGGATGAAGACCCCGATCACCGAGAGCTTTCCGCCCGGCTGCCCCGCCAGGTAGGCATCGTTGGCGTGCACCAGGTGCATCTCCATGTCGAAGTGCCGGCCGTCCACGGTGTGCTCGCTCAGGGTGTGGAAGTGGAACTGCACCAGCCGGTAGCGCTCCCAGGTCCCGTCGGCGCCCTCCACCTCTATATATCGGTCATCCGGATAGGCGGTCACCGCGTGACCGTTGTTGAGGACCGAGACCGTGTCCGGCTTGTAGTGGATGCGGAGCCCCACGTGGTCCACCGGCTGGACCTCGGCGGTCACGATGTCGATGGGCGACTGCCGGCTCCCGTCGCATGCCGGGGCCACGTGGCCCCACTCGTCGGGCGGGTAGACCCCCGTCTGCCCCTCGTAGCCCCACTCACCGGCCCACACGGCCGCCGGCAGCCAGAACACGGCCGCCAAGGTCACTGCCAAGAATCTCCGTAGGTTCATCTCCATCCTCCCTCACGTGATGTCGTCGGGGTCCACGCCGGCCTCTGCCGACCCGGCACACGGCGCACGGGGGACCCCTCACCCCCGGCGCCCGCGCCGGGCCTGTACCATTTCTCGGGAAAGGTGTCCGCCGGAGCGGAAGCGCCGTCAGCGCCCGGCGGCCTCGTCCCGGGACGCCCGGGGCTCCCCCGGCCCCGCCGCCCGGTCCGCCTCGGCCGGCTGTGCTTCGGCCGCTTCCAACATCCGGTCCGCCACGGTGGAACACCCGCCGCCGATCTCGTCCGCCCCGATCATCTCCAGGCCGATCTCCAGGTCTCTCTCTTCCATGGACCGCCTCCGCATGTCTTTAATTGTCTTTAATTCTTTGCGACGCCATCATGCCTTGGCCGCGAGCCGGGCATGGACCCGGCCGATCCGGTCGAGCCGCCGCCGCAGCAGGAACTCCGTGAGCTTGTTCACCACCGGGCCGCCGGGGTGACGGAAGGTCCGGTCGAGGTAGACCCGGCCGTCCCGCTTCCGCCACCGGCCGAGGATCTCGAAGCCGTCCTCCACGGCCAGGCCCACGTTGTCGGTCTGGACGGCGAACATCTGCGCCCGGTTGGTGAGGTCGTAGTGGCAAAGGAGCCCCGCCTCCCCCGGCGCCACCGGCTCCAGGGTCTCGGGGTCGATGATCGCCAGGCGCGTCCAGGGCGGAAGCTCCTTGTAGCGGGGTCGTTCGACCCCGTCCAGGTGGTTCCGGAGCACGTTGTCGAAGTAGTTGGTGCTGGTCTCCGCCATGCCCAGGACGTTGACGCAGTGGGTTTCGGGGACGCCCAGGACGCGGCGGCACCGCTCCCAGAACTCCGCCGTGCTGCACTCCCCGAACTGGCCCTGGTAGCCGCCGCCGTCGCAGACGCGGCTTCCGGGCGGGAGGACGAAGCGCAGCCCCTCCCGCTCGCAGGCGGCGAAAAAGTAGATGAGGGCAGAGGTGGCCCCCACCAGGGCCAGGGGGCGCCCGGTGGCCTCGGCCTCGCGCAGCGCCGTGAGCAGGAGCTCGAGGTCGAGCCCCCGCCGCCCGACGAGGAAGGCGCTCCCCGCCGCCCCGAAGATCCGCTCGACCTCCCCGAGCCCCACCGCCATGCCCATGCCGGGCACGAGGCGCGGCGACGGGGCGAAGAAGAGGATCCGCATCCGCTCCACGTCCGGGAAGAGGTAGCTCCGGGCCAGGAGGGCGTTGGCCGCCACCATGAGCTCCACCGCCCGCCGGTCCCTGTAGACCCTGGCCCGGCGGGTGGGGTCCGTGGTGCCGCTGCTCATGTACGACTGGACCGCCACCTCCGGGGGGAAGGTGGTGAGCACGAACCGCTTGAAGGCCAGGGAGGGGACCGGCGGGATCTCGGACCAGCGGGTCACCGTCTCCGGGGTGCGGCCCAGGCGGCGGCAGAAGTCCCGGTACGGGTGCACGGTGTGGTACTGGAGTTCGAACTCGGCCAGCGCCAGGCGGTTGAAGCCCGCCTCGTCCCGGTGGTCGAGGCCGGCGGCCACGAAGGCGGCGATCTCCTCGTCCAGTTGCCGGACGAAGGCCGATTCCAGCCCGTAGTCGCCCCTCATCGCCGGCGGCCTCGCCAGAAATCCTTTGATGAGTGGACGGCCGAGCAGAGATCGCCGATTGCCAGGTGCGAGGGCGACGAGGAATGCGGTGTGCTCGGGGGGCGCCGCAGGGACGAGGCGATGGGCAGCACCGCCGCCAAGCGCCGCCAAGCCTCCCGCTTGGTGCCTCTTTGCGACGCCGTCCTCATCGTTCGGCCTCCTTGAAGGCCCCGAGCAGCTTCCGGAAGGGGAGGAGCGTGGCCGCCATCTCGCCTGAGAGATACGAGCGCTCCACCAGAAGGCGCAGCACCGTGGTCATGAAGGCCCGCTTGGCCGGCGTCATACGGTGGAGCCGGGCGAACTTGTGGGCGAAGAAGGCCCCGGTGGCGGCCAGCATCCGCCGCCGGAGCTCGGCCCGGTCCATGGTCTCGGGCCGGATGACGGGCTCCACCAGGTTGTAGTGCCGCCAGTCCCGGTCCTCGATCCGGTCCCGGTAGAGGTCGTGGAGCGGGGTGTAGGGCCACGGGGTGAGCGGCAGGAAGAAGGCCATGTCCGGGTCGTAGTACTTGGCCAGTTCCAGGGTCCGTTCCAGGGAGGCCGGGGTCTCGTCCGGGGTCCCCACCACGAAGGAGGTCTCGGAGACGATGTCGGCGGCGTTCAGGATCTCGATGGCCCGGCGGCCTCCTTCCACCTTGATGTCCTTGCCATAGAGATCGAGCCGCTCTTGGTCCACCGCCTCCACGCCCACGTAGACGTGGCTGACGCCGGCGGCCCGGTAGAGGTCCATGAGGTCCGCGTCGCGCAGGATGTCGTCCGCACGGGTCTCCATGAGAAGCTCCACCCCGAGGTCGCGCTCGGCGAGGAGGCGGAGGATCCGTTCCCACCGGGCCCGGTCCCGGGTCGGGTACTCGTCGCTGATCATGGCGACGTCCACCCCGTAGGTCCGACGCAGGTGCTCGAGCTCGGCCACGAAGCCCTCGGGGGAGCGGGCCCGCCACCGGCCCTGCCAGAAGAGGCGCTGGGAGCAGAACCGGCATCCCCCGATGCAGCCCCGGGACGACGAGACGATGGCGAGCCGCGACCCCGGCCGGGGATGGTAGGTGTAGAGCGGCCAATCGACGAGGTCCCAGGCCGGAGCCAGGGTGTCGAGGTCCGCCGCGAAGGGCCGCTCCGGTGTGGCCTCGGCCCGGCCTTCGCGCCGGAGGGCGATGCCGGCCACCCGGGCGGGGTCGCCCCCGGCGGCGAGACAGGCCACGAGGTCCGCGAAGGCCGCCTCCCCCTCGCCCCGCACCACGAAGTCCACCGCCCGGTCCGCCTCGAGCAGCTCCCGCCACATGAAGGTGGGGTGGACGTTACCGAGGACGGTGACCACCCGGGGGTCGAACTCCTTGGCCAGGGCGCAGAAGTCCACGCAGTCGGTCACCGTGGCGGTGATGCCCCCCAGGGCCACCACGTCGGGCCGGAAGTCCTCGAGGGTCCGGCCGATCTCCTCCCATCCGTGGTAGCGGGACATGGCGTCGTAGATCCGGACCTCGTGGCCGGCCGCCCGGACCGCCCCGGCGAGGTAGACGAGCCCCAGGGGCAGCCAGGAGCCGGCGGCCTCGAGCATCCCGCAGTGGTAGGGTGGCGTGGCGAGGAGGACGCGGAGCCGCTTCATGGCGCCCCCCTCCCGGCCAGGAAGTAGCCCCACAGGGTGCCGCCCAGGAAGAGGAGTCCCAGGAGGACGTGCTTGGCGAGGAGCAGCCGGGCGGGCGGGCGCGCCTCCCCGCGCCGGCGGTATTCCACGAGCCGGAGCGCCCCGGTGACCGCCACCAGGCAGAGCGCCGCGAGGCAGAGCCGGAAGAGGCCCCACCGGGTCGCCGCCGGGGGAAGGCCGGCGGCGAGCAGGAAGAGGACGGCCAAAAAGCCCGCCCAGAGACCCGTGGCCAGGTCGTGGCAGAACCCGTTCACCACCCAGAAGGCCGCCCGCTTCATGAGGCCCCCTCCCCCACCACGTACATGGTGTGGAGACTCCCCCCCACCAGCGGGATCACGAAGAGGGCGAGCAGGAAGAAGCCGAAACAGGCCGCGGTGAGCCAGGCCGCCCGGCGGCCCCGCCAGCCGTAGAAACGCTGGAGGTGGAGATTCAGCCCGAGCCCGATCCAGACGATGAACGACCAGGTCTCGATGGGATCCCATCCCCAGTACCGCCCCCAGCGGAGATCCGCCCACACGGCCCCCGAGGCCGTGGCCACGGTCCAGAAGAAGAAGGCGAGCCCCATGAACCGGTAGTTGTAGCGGTCGAGCTCGCCGGCCGCCGCCCCCCGTCCCGGCCGGCGCAGCAGCCAGAGGCTGCATCCCAGGGCCACCAGGATGGCGGCGATGGCGAGCTTCACGAAGAGGACGTGCACCGCGAGCCACCCGTAGTGGAAGGCCGTGGGGAGCCCGGGAAGGCCCTCGTACTTCGCCAGCCCCAGCATGAGGAAGAACATGGCCCCGGGCACCGCCACGATCCCGGCGGCCAAGAGCCGCGGCGCCCGCCACGCGGCCGCCAGGAAGAGGGCCGCGATCACCCAGGCGTTGGAGGAATAGACCTCGTACGTGGTGGTGTAGGGGCCATGGCCCACCACGGCCCAGCGGAGCCCGAGGGCCAGCCCGTGGCACCCGAACCCCGCCGCCAGGAGCCAGATCGCCGCCCGCCGGAGCCCCTCCCGCCCGAGGCCCGAGCCGAGGGCGAGTGCGACGGCCGAGACGGCGTAGCCCGCCACCGCCGCCCAGCTGAGCAGCATCTCCCAGTCGGCCTCAGGCCACGCCGCCATCTCGTCCTCCGTCCAGGGCCGCCGCGATGGCCGACCGGGCCGCCGCCCGCTCCGCCGCCGGGAAGCGGCCGGGATAGGGCGCCCAGAACCACGCCGCCACCCGGCCGTCCGCGCCGCGCACCACGTGGATCTCCCGCGGCCGCACCAGGTAGACCAGGGCCGCTCCCAGGGCCGAGGCGAAGAGCCCCGGGTAGAAGAACAGGCGGCCCTGGTGCCGGGCCGCCACGATCCCCGTCCACCGGGCCACCCGCCCGAAGACCAGCCCCTCGTCCCCGAGTCGGACCCGCTGGCTGAAGAGGATCCGCCCCTCGAACCGCTTCCGCCCCCCCTGCCAGACCACCAGGTGCCCGCCGGGGCGCCGGGGTTCCAGGCTGCCGGGGTCCAGGAGGTCGGGGTGGAAGGCCATCCGGAGGCGAAGCCCCGTCTCCGGGAAGTCCCCGCCCCCGGTGAAGCCCCCCCCGGGACGCCCGGGCGGATCGAGGAAGTAGTGGGTGGCGAGGAACCGCCCCGCCCCCCGCAGGAAGAAGGTGGCGACAAACCCCCAGCGGTCGGTCTGGTAGAGGCGGACCCCGCCCCGCCGGACCGGGGCCGAAAGATCCAGCTCGAGGGACGTGCTCCCGCCGCCGGGGTCCAGGAGCTCGATCCGGCTCCGGACGTCGCGGAGGCCGCCGTCCGCATCCGGGACGGGCCGGACCTCGTTCAGGGCGAGGCCGAAGTCCAGGTCGAAGGGCCCGGCCAGGAGCCCGGTCTCGGTCCACGCGAAGGCGCCGCGGGTGAGGCGCGGGAGCCGGTCCCCCTCCATGAGCCGGACCTCGCCCCGCTGGCCGAGGAGCCCCCGGTAGAGGAAGGCGGAAAGGACGAGGAAGAGCCCCGCGTGGAGGACCAGCGTGCCCCACCGCGCCGAGCCCCGCCGCCGGAACCGGAGCGCCTCCCCTGCCCCGGCCCCGCCCCGGGCGGCGTAGCCGAGGCGGCGGAGACCGGCCGCGATCCGCGCCCGCCGCCGCCGCCACTCCGCCTCGTCGAGGCCCCTCCCCACCGCCTCGGCCCGCCCGCGGGGCCCGGGGCACCGCTCCCGCCGGAGGATCCGGTCCATGGCCAGGGCGAGCGAGACGAGGCCCACGAGGGCCGAGGCCGCAAAGGCCCAGCGGTTCGCCGCCCGCAGCGCCGCCAGCCGCCCCGGGAGGGGGCCCTCCGGCACCGCGGCCTGCACCACCGCGCAGGCGAGCCACGCCCCGAGGAGGGTGGTGACCACCGCCCGCCCGAGAAAGACCGCTTCAAGCCGCTGGCGAAGGGATGTCATGTGAAGGGATCGGGGGCCGGCCGCCGCGCCGGGTCAGGGATCGTAGGGAGGATTGTAATCCTTGTGGTCGTCGCAGGCCTTGACCGTGCTGTAGCAGTTTTTCTTGTCGTACTGGTCGGGATTCGATGATTTACGGAACCCCAAAAGCGTGGGCATCTTGGTGCCGTCCGCCTGGAAGGCGGCATAGGGATCGGGGTCGCTCGAGTAGGCGATGAGCCGGCCCCGCTTCGACCCGTGGGGCACGGCGACGTGACAGGAGACGCACGGCGCGCCCTGGTACTGGATGGTGCCGAATGTGTACTTGTCCTGATGATCTCCCTTGTCGTGGACCTGGTTCAGGAACTTGCCGTTGTTCTTGATGGGATGGCACTTGGCGCAGAGGAGTCTCGTCGGCCAGCTCCCCTGGTCGTTTTTCACGTCTCCCAGGGTCCAGAACTTCCCGGTGTCGGGCCGGACCGGCCAGGTGTAGCCCTCGGCCAGCATGTAGCGGGTGTTCGAGCCGTGGGGACCCTCGGGGGCCGCGGCGGCGTCGTCGCCGTGGCAGTCGCTGCACCACATGGTCTGGTCCCCGACGGCCGCGCTCCACGGGGCCTTGAGCCGGGGGCCGTTCTTTGAGGCCACCAGGGCCCTGGGGGCGTCCGACGCGGTGCGGTTGTTCAAGGTGACCACCACCGGGTGGCCGGACTTGTTGCCCGGGGCGAACTCGAGGGCCTGGTCCGTGAGGACGTACTCGCCGGAGACGTTGGAGACGCTGGTCACGCCGGTGCCGGTGTTCTCCGCCGAGCCGAAGGCGTAGTAGGAGTGGCACTTGAGGCAGAGCTGGTATTCCTTCTGGACGCCGGCGGCCGGGGCGGCGGGCGTCGGGCGCAGCTCCGTGAAGGTGGTGGGCACCGTCCAGGCGGCCCCGGGCCAGGTGGGCTCCACCCCCCAGGCCCCGAGGAGGAGGTTCGAGACGAGGTTGTTGTCGGCCGGGGCGGCGCTGTTGTACTGGTGATAGGCCGTCCCGGGCTTCCCGATGGTGTGGGGATTGTGGCAGTCGGCGCACTCGGCGTGGCGGTTCGCGGCGTCGAGGTCGGCCCCGTGCTCGAGGGTGCTCACCAGGTGGCGGCCGGCCCGCTCCACCGGGTGCCGGTAGGTCTTGGCGAACTGGGCCTCCACGTCCCGCGAAAGGGGCGGCGTGTTGTGGCTGGTGGTGCCGTGGCAGTAGTAGCAGACCGCCTCTTCCGCGGCGAAGAGCGCCAGCACCGAGGGGCCACCGCCGGCCGGGTCGGGCTCCATGCCCTTCATGCTGGCGTGCATCTCGTGGCAATGGGCACAGTTGCCCACGGCGTAGCCCAGGGCCGCGGTGGAGGCCCGGTTGACGCCGCCCGTGGCGTCACCGTGGGCCGAGCCGCTGTAGCCCCCGGCGGCGGCAGGCCCGCCGGCCAGCAAGATCGCGCAGAAAAACAGAAAAAGAAGGGTTTTCATACCGGCCTTCCTCTCATGGGACCAGGTTTACGGCGCTCATCATGAGGGGAGAAATTTATCGTGGTATTTTGCTCATTTCTTTTTATAACATGGAATATTCCTACCTTCAATGTCGGCGGACGGGCGAAATAGGATAAAAAGCCCGGGGCAGCGGCCGGGAACGGAGGCCGGACGGCACGAGCGCGCAGGCGGGGAAAGGCACAACCGGGGTGGCCGGAGGGGCGGAAAACCCGGGCGGCCGCGGCCGGGATCTCCGCGCGGGCATTTGGGAAGTGGAGGGCCGGGACCGGCCCGGATCAGGCGTAACGCCGCATGAAGGACTCCAGGCGGTCGAAGGCCTCGGAAAGGACGTCCTCCGGGGGCAGGAAGACCATCCGGAAGTGCGGCGTCCTCGGCAGGGTGCCGAATCCGCTCCCGTGGACCACCACCACCCCGGTCTCGCGGATGAGATCGATGGCGAAGTCCTTGTCGTAGACCGGGACCTCGAGGCGGGGAAAGGCATAGAAGGCCCCGTCCGGCCGCTGGCAGGAGATTCCGGGGATGGCGTTCAGGCGTTCCACGGTGAGGTCGCGGCGGCGGCGGAGTTTTGACACCGCCTCCTGGATGTGGGTCTGATCCCCCTCGAGGGCGCTGGGAATGGCGAACTGCTTGGGATGCGAGGCGCAGAGGCGGGCCCGGGCCATCTTCCGCATGGCCTCGGTGTAGTCCTCCACCAGCTCCGGGGCGCCGCTCACCACGGCCCAGCCGATCCGGAAACCCGGGGCGAGGTAGCACTTGGACAGGCCGTTGAAGGTGATGATGGGCAGTTCCGGGTCCAGGGCCGCCGGGCTGATGTGGGGCTTGCTGTTCAGGATGAGCTGATCGTAGATCTCGTCGCTCAGGAGCACGAGGTTGTGGGCCCGGGCCAAGGCGATGACCTGGCGGAGCGTCTCCTCGCTGTAGACGGCCCCGGTGGGGTTGTTGGGGTTGATGAGGACGATGGCCCGGGTGCGCTCGTCGATCTGGCGGGCCATGTGGTCCACGTCAGGCTGCCAGCCGTTGGCCTCGTCCAGGGCGTAGGGCCGCGCCTCCCCGATGAGGCGCGAAAGGAGCGCATTGTAGAGGGGATAGCCCGGGGAGGGAACGAGGACGTTCTCCCCCTTGTTCACCAGGGCCGAGAGGGCGAAGTCGATGGCCTCGCTGGCCCCGTTGGTCACCAGGATCTCGTAGGGCTCGATGCCCTTCTGGCGCGCCTTTCGGCGGATGGCCGCCACGGCCTCCGGGACGCCGAGGGAACTCGAGTACCCCGTGTGGGCCGCCCGCATGGCCTCGTAGGCGGCCTCGATCATGTGCGGAGGGGTCCGGAAGTCGAACTGGATCGGATCTCCGATGTTGAGGTAGATGAGGTCGCCGCCCTGCTCGGCCCGCCGCTCCGCGACGCAGACGATGTCACGGATGGCGTAGGCGATGTTCTCCGTCCGGTGCGACGGCCTGACCTTCTTGAGTTCCCCCATCTGCCGCGTCACTCCCCAGAACATTTCCTGTGTCTTGAACACCCAAAGCCGGACCTTGTCAACAGCCGGGCCCGCCGCCCGGGGTCGGGCCCTCCTCCCGAGGGGAAGCAAGAGCCGGGCCAATTCTTCGGCGCGCCGCCGGGCGGCCCCGGGACCTCCTACCCCCCGCCCTCCCCGTCCGCGTCGCGCCCGGCCCGGTGGTGGTCCCGGCCGAGGAAGAAGGTGAGCCAGGAGGCCTTCCGGTAGAGGGACCAATCCCTAGGCGGAAGCGGCGGCATCGCGGAGAGCGCCTGCACCCCGCCCACCGATCGGAGGCGCTGGTAGACCCGGACGTAGATGCACCGGCGCCGGCCGGGCCAGACCTCGCACCAGCCGTCCCGGCTGCCCCCGCAGGGGCCGTTCAGGAGGAACTTGGCGCACCCGGACTGCGGGCAGAGGAAGGCCAGGGCGTCGAGGGTGCAGTCCCCGCAGCGCTGGCAATCGAAGAGCCCTTCCTTCACCCAGTGCTCGAGGCGGGTGAAGGCCCCCTCCAGGGGCGAGCCCTCGATTCTCCGGGCGATCTCCCGGAGCATACCGAACAGGGGCCCCTCGGCCCGGAAGAAGAGCCGGTGGACGAGGCGGTTGATCCGGAACCCGGCGGCCGCGGCCGGGTGGAGGCGCCGGCGCCGCAACGGGGTGGGCCGGTCACTGTTGAGGCCCGTGGCCGGGTCCTCCTGGAAATACCAGAAGTCCCAGGCGCCGGGGTGGAGGAACTCCGGGACGAGGTCCGGCCACTCGTCCCCGATCTCCGCCGCCCGGTCCAGCACCCGGGAGACGTCGTCGTAGGTGAGGCCGGTGCCGCTCAGGTGCACCCCGTCGAACCCGAGGCCCTTGAGGATGGCCACGAGGCGCGCCCCCCGCTCGATCCGGGCCCCGTGCCCCCCGTCCGGCGCCCCGGTCTCCCGTTCCACGGCGGCGAGCACGGCGTCGGGCACCACGCACCCGGGTACCACCCCCCGGTTGAGAAGCCGGGCCAGGCGCAGGTCCGGGAGGAAGACCGTGGCCAGCACCGGCACCCGGAGCCCCTCGTGGGCCATGAAGCGCAGCACCTCGTCGTACTTCCGGACGTCGAAGCCCATCTGGGTGATGATGAACCGGGCCCCGGCGGCCACCTTCCGGCGAAGCTTGGCGTACTGGGGGACGAGCTCGGCCTCGAGGCGCTTGAAGGGCGAGACCACGGCCCCGGCGTAGAAGTCGAGCCGCGGCAGCCGCTGCCCGCCCCCCGGCGCCCGGGGGTCCAGGACGATGCCCCGGTTCATGGCCTCGATGAGCCCCAGGGCCAAGACGGAATCCAGGTCGAAGACGGGCTTCGCCTGCCCCTCGTAGCCGAACCGGGGATAGTCCCCGGTCACCACCAGGAGATTCCGGAGATGGTAGCGGTCCAGCTCGAAGAGGTGGCTCTCGATCTCGTTCCGGTTCTTGTCCTTGCAGGAGAAGTGGATGATGGGCTCCATGCCGAGGTCCCGGATCTCGCGCCCGAGGACCGGCGGGGAGAGCGCCGGGTGCCCCCCCGCGTTCTCGGTGATGGAGAGGGCCGCCAGGCGCCCGTCGCGGGCGGCGTCGCGGGCGAAGGCCACGCTGGCGTCGTAGGCCTGGCTCCGGGAGGCCCGCCCCGGCACCAGCTCGAAGGTGGCGGCGAAGGCGCGCGAGGGCGGCCGGGCCGTGCGGATGCCGCCGCTGCGCCGGTGCTCGCGGTCCTCGAAGGCCCGCCGGAAGGTCTCGTGAAGGCGCCCCACGGCGGCCTCAGGCACCGGAGCGGAGCCGGCGGACGTCGCCCACCCGGAGGGTGACCTTCTGGTTGTCCAGGTACTCGAGGAGGGGGATCATGTACTTGCGGGAGAGGCCGCCCGTCAGCTCCCGGAAGTCGGTGACGGAGAGTTCCCCCTTCTCCCGGAGGTGGCGGACCACGAGTTCCCGCGCCTGTTCCAGGGCCTCGCGGTGGATGCAGAGCCCCTCCCGAAGGTGCACCAGGACCCCTTCCCGGACGAGGAGGTCGAAGACACGCGCCGCGGCCTCCTCCTTCCCCGGGAACTTGCCCACCACCTCCGCCCGGGAGGGCGGCTGGAGCCCCGCCTTCCGGAAGAGGACCTCGATGCGGTCCCGGAAGGCCGCCTCTTCCTTCCCCAGGGCCACCTGGTGCCCCGGGAGGCGCACCCGGTCCCGCTCCAGGACCACGTCGCCGGAGCGGGCGAGGTCCGAGAGCAGGCGCTGGAAGATGCGCCCGCCCCCGTCCCCCGGCATGAGGCGCGAGCGGAGTTCCTCCTTCGGCGCCCCCGCCTGGAGGGGGTTGGCCTCGTGGTAGCGGGCCAGGAACTCCGTGGCCCGCCGCTTGAGGTCCTCGTAGAGCCCGCCGTCGAGGAGGCGGCGGCCCTCGCCCTCGTGCCGGACCACCCGCCGGGCGCCGAGGAGCCGCTCGAGCTCCCGGTGGAGGGTCTTCCCGTAGAGACCCGTCCGCATGGCGAGCTCGGCCTCGGTGAGCCCCCGGAGGCCGGCCTTCTCCAGGTGGTAGGCGATGAGGTCCCCGGCGTCGGCCCGGGCCAGCCGCTCAAGCTCGGCCCAGTGCTCGGGCCGTGTCCGCTTGCGCCGGCGGGGAAGCGGGTTCAGGATCCGGCCGCCCCCGATGGTGTGGACCGGAGAATAGCTCCGGATGACGTAGCGGTCGCCCCGGAGCGCCGCCACCGGCGCCTCCAGTTGCACCTGGATCAAGGCGTCGGTGCCGGGCTCGAGCTCGTCCCCCTGGAAGAGCACCCGGCCGATGACCTCCGCCGTCCCCACGTGGAAGCGGACCGGGCTCCGGTACTTGAGGGGCCGGGCGGCGCTGGCGAGGTGATGGAACTCGAGGTCCAGGAGGTAGGTGGGATGCAGGCTCCCCGGCGTCGCCACCACGTCACCCCGGGCCAGGTCCCCCTTCTCCAGCCCCTGGAGGTTCAGGGCGGTCCGGAGCCCGGCGAGGGCCTCCCCGGCCTCGGCCCCGTGGACCTGGATGCCACGGATCCGGGTCTCGAGACCCCGGGGATAAACCACCGCCTCGTCCCCCACGCGGATCCGCCCGGACACCGTGGTACCGGTCACCACGGTGCCGAAGCCCTTCACGGTGAAGACGCGGTCCACCGGCAGCCGGTAGGGCCCGGCGGGGATCCGGGGCTCGACCTCGGCCACCAGCTCGGCGAGACGGGCGCGGAGCGCGTCCAGCCCCTCGCCGGTGACGCTGGAGACGGGCACGATGGGGGCGTCGGCCAGGAAGGTGCCGGAGAGGTACTCCCGGACGTCCTCGGTCACGAGTTCCAGCCAGTCGCGGTCCACGAGGTCGATCTTGGTGAGGACCACGAGGCCCTTTCGGACGCCGAGGAGCTGGGTGATCTCGAGGTGTTCCCGGGTCTGGGGCATGACCCCCTCGTCCGCCGCCACCACCAGGGCCACGAGGTCCACCCCCATGGCACCCGCCACCATGTTCTTCACGAAGCGCTCGTGGCCGGGGACGTCCACCACGCCGATCCGCCGCCCGTCGGGCAGGGTGAGGTGGGCGAAGCCGAGCTCGATGGTGATGCCCCGCTCCTTCTCCTCCTTGAGGCGGTCGGTGTCGATGCCCGTCAGCGCCCGGACCAGGGTGGTCTTGCCGTGGTCGATGTGGCCGGCGGTGCCGAGGATGACGGTCTGCTGTCGGGGGATGTCGGTGCGGTCCATGGGTGCAACGCGCGGGGTGGAGCCGGGGCCGGCCGCCGGGAAATGAGACCCACCGGCCGGCCGCGGTGCGGCCTCCCCGGCACGGGGGCGTGTCAGGAGAGCCGGGTCCCCGGCGCGGCCGGTGTGGCCACCGTGGAAAGGTGCAGGCCGTTTTCGTCCTTGGCCACGAGGAGCATACCTTCGGAGCGGACCCCCCGCAACTTGACGGGCTTCAGGTTGGCCACCACGATGACCTGTCGGCCCACCAGGTCGGCGGGGGGCACCTCCCGGGCGATCCCCGCCACGATGGTCCGCTCCTCCGGGCACCGCACCGTGAGCCGGAGCAGCCGGTCGGCGCCGGCCACCGGCTCGGCGGCCGTCACCTCCGCCACCCGGAGGTCCACCTTCCCAAAGGTCTCGATGTCGATGAGTCCGGCACCGGTCTCGCCCGGCGCCCGTTCCGCCTTGTCCATGGTCTTCGTCCTCCTCTTTGCGGCGGATGCCGCGTCCCCGGCCCGTCCCTTCCGCTCCATCCGGGGGAAGAGGGACGGGAGGCGAAGCGTGGCCGTCCCCGGGCGGAGCACGCCCCACCGCCGGGCCTCTTCCAGGCGGAGATCGCCGCCTGCGGCAAGGCCCAGGCCCTCCCGCAGGCGCCGCGCCGTCCCGGGCATGACGGGGGCCAGGAGCACCGAGACCACCCGGAGCGTCTCGAGGAGCGCGTAGAGCACCGAGGCGAGCCGGCCCGCCTGGCCGGGATCCCGGGCCAGCGCCCAGGGCGCGGTGGTATCGATGACCCGGTTGGCGAGGTTCAGGACCTCCCACACCCGCGCCAGGGCCCGGTGGGCGGCGAAGGCCGCCATCTCCCGCTCGTAGTCCGCGGCGAGGGCCCGGCAGGCCGCCGCCAGCTCCGCCTCGGGCCCTTCGGACCCGTCCGGCGCCGGCACCCGCCCCCCGGCGTACTTCTGGACCATGGTGAGGGTGCGGCTGACGAGGTTGCCGAGGTCGTTGGCGAGGTCGGCGTTCACCCGGGTCCGGAAGGCCTCCTCGCTGTAGTTGGCGTCGAGGCCGAAGGCCATCTCGCGCATGAGGCAGTAGCGGACGGCGTCGCAGCCGAAGGTCTCCACGAGCTCCGCCGGGCGCACCACGTTGCCGAGGCTCTTGGACATCTTCCGCTCCTGCATCTGCCAGTAGCCGTGCACGTGGAGGCGGCGGTAGGGGGCGAGCCCCAGGGCCCGGAGCATGGTGGGCCAGTAGATCCCGTGGGGCTTCAGGATGTCCTTGGCGATGACGTGCTCGGCCACGGGCCAGAAGGCCTCGAAGCGGGGGTCGTCCGGGTACCCGAGCCCGGTGAGGTAGTTGATGAGGGCGTCGAACCAGACGTAGGTCACGAAGTTCGGGTCGAAGGGGAGCGGGATGCCCCAGGTGAGCCGCGAGGTCGGGCGCGAGATGCACAGGTCCTCCAGCGGTTCCCGGAGGAAGGCCAAGACCTCGTTCCGGTACCGTTCCGGGGTGATGAAGTCCTCGTGGGCCCGGATGTGGTCGATGAGCCAGTCCTGGTAGCGGCTCATCCGGAAGAAGTAGTTCCGCTCCTTGAGCCGGACCGGCTCGGTCCCGTGATCCGGGCACCGACCGTCCTCGAGTTCCCGTTCCACGTAGAACCGCTCGCACCCGAAACAGTAGAGCCCCTCGTACTCGCGGAAGACGATGTCGCCGCGGTCGTAGACCTCCTGGAGGATCCGCTGCACCGTGGCCACGTGCTCCGGGTCGGTGGTCCGGATAAAGCGGTCGGGCGCCACGTCCAGGAGGGGCCAGGTGGCGCGGAACCGGCCGCTCACCTCGTCCACGTAGGCCTTCGGATCGAGCCCCCGCCGGGCGGCCGCCTGGACGATCTTGTCCCCGTGCTCGTCGGTGCCGGTGAGAAAGAAGGTCTCCTCCCCTCGGAGCCGGTGGAACCGGTTCTGGACGTCGGCCACCACGGTGGAGTAGGCGTGGCCGATGTGGGGATCGGCGTTGACGTAGTAGATGGGTGTCGTGACGTAGAAACGCTGGCTCATGACGCCGGGGAGCCGCCGCGGCGGGCCTCAGCTCCCCTCCTCCTTCTTCCGGCGGCGGGGCCGCTTCCGTCCCGGCCGCCTCGACCGGCCGCGGCGGGCGGGCGGGGTCCCCTCGGCGGCCGCTGCCTCCGTCTTCCCGGCCGACGCCGAAGCCTCGGCGGCCGCCTTCTTCTTGCGGCGCCGCTTGGGACGCCGGCGGCCCCGGGCCTTGCCCTCGGGCTGGGCGGCGGAGGTCTCGGGCAAGGAGACGGGGGGCTCGGGAGCGGCGGGCGGGGGCGGCGGCTCCGGGGATGGCGGCGGGGGTGGCGGCTCCCCGTTCTGGAACCGGCGGAGTTCGTCCAGGGTGTACTCCACCTGGGACCCGTCGGGGAGGAGCACCTTGAGGGTCTGCTGGAGCACGTCCTGGCGGATCACCTTGCCTTCGCCCGCAGGCGTGAGACATCGGCGGCCCATCTTGGGCATCCCCTTTCGGAGATCGCGGTAGGTCTCGTACTCGTAGTTGAGGCAGCAGAGGAGCCGGCCGCAGCGCCCGGAGATCTTGCCGGGGTTGAGGGGCAGGTTCTGGGCCTTGGCCATGCGGATGGAGACGGGGTCGAAGGTGCCGAGGAAACCGGCGCAGCAGAGCACCCGGCCGCAGTGACCGACGCCGCCCACGGCCTTGGCCTCGTGGCGGATGCCGATCTGGCGCATCTCCACCCGGGTGTGGAGGGCGCGCACCAGGTCGCGGACCAGCTGCCGGAAGTCCACCCGGCCCTCGGCGGAGTAGGCAAAGACCACCTTGCTCCCGTCGAAGTAGCGCTCCACCTGGACGAGCTTCATGGCAAGGCCCAGGGCGCGGACCCGTTCCCGGCAGACCTCTCGGGCCTCTTTCTCGGCCTCGAGGTTCTGGTAGTAGAGGTCGATCTCCCGGGTGCTCGCCAGCCGTTCCACCCGGGCGAGAGGGGCGCCGGCGGGAAGTTCCACCTCCAGCGGCCGTCCCGCCACCACCCCCACCTCGGGGCCGTGGTCGGTGGGCACCACCACCCACTCGCCCGGAGTGAGATCGAGATCCCCCGCCTCGTAGTGGGCGGGCGGCCAGCCCGGGCGGCGCCGCACCGCCACCAGGCGCACCCGGCGGGTGGCCGGCGCCGCCTCGCCGGTGACGTCCTCGTCCCCCGTTCCGAGGGGCCCTGGTCCGGCTGATCTGTCGTGTTCGTTGTCCGTCATGTCAAGCGGTGATGGCGCCGCAAAAAGTCGCCAAGGACAAGGCCTCCCTTCCAGGAACGCGGCGGGCTCCAGGAACGCCGATATGCCGACACCCTGGGACGCACCGCCGCGACGCCGTCCTCGGCCGTGCATGCATGGAAGCCCATACTACCAGATCGGGCAAGCGGCCAAAAGAGCGGCCGCGGCGGGCTCAGGCGGCCCCGGCGCCCCACCAGGCCAGGAGCATCCCCTCGGCCAGGAAGTCCGGGGCCACGTTCCGCTCGAGCCACACCTCGGCCCGGTCCAGCCAGGCCGAGAAGGCGGCCAGGTCCGCCGCGTCGCGGCGGGCCGCCACCGATCGGACGGCGGCGGCGAAGTCCGGGTTGGCGAGTTCCAGGTCCGACACCCCCCCGCCGCCCTGGACCAGGAGCAGGTCCCGCACCAGGGCCCGCATGACGCCCAGGGCGGCGGCCAGCTGCTCCCGGTCCTCCGCCAGGCCGGCGGCCAGCTCGAGCAGGCGGGCGGGGTCCGCCGGTGCCTCGGCCGAGACCGCATCGAGGAGCCGGCGGCGCATCTCCGCCACGGGAGGCGCGAGGTAGGCCGCGGCCCGCTCCGGGTCCCCATCGGCGAGCACGGCGGCCGCCAGGGCCGCTCCCGGTTCCCCGGGGAGCCCCGCCGCGGTCTCGGCGGGACGGGCGGCCCGGGTCCGCACCGGCTGGCACCGCGAGGCGATGGTGGAGAGCACCGACCGGGCCGTCGGGGCGGTAAGCAGGAAGAAGGTCCCGGCCGGGGGTTCCTCGAGGGTCTTCAGGAAGGCGTTGGCCGCCTCGGGGTTCATCCGGTGCGCGCCGTGAACGAGGCAGACCCGCCGCTCTCCCTCCAGGGGGGCGAAGGCCAGGGCGGCGCAGAGCGCCCGGACCTGGTCGATTCGGATCATGGCGCCGTCCGGGCGGACCTCCAGGAAATCGGGGTGGGTGCGGCGCCGGAACTTGCCGCAGGCCGGGCAGGTACCGCACGGGGCCGGTCCCGCCTCGTCGAGCCCCGGCGACCGGCACAGGAGAACCCCCGCAAAGCCGGCGGCGAGCGCCTCCCGGCGGTCTTCCCCCGGGCCCGTCACGAGGTAGGCATGGGCCAGGAGGTCCCGGCGGAGGATCCGCGAAAGCAGGCGGGCCGCCGGGCCCGTGACCGCCGTGGTGCCGTCCGCCGGGGTCACGCCCCGCGGCCCCGCAGCTCCGCGGCGGGCGCCTCCGCCGCCTCTTCGGCGGCACCCGGCAGGAAGAAGTAGCGATCGAGCAGCCGCTGGTACGGGGTCCACCCGTAGCCCTCGCCCTCCACCTCGCCCCGGAGGCCTGAGAGGTAGTTCAGCTTGGCATCCAGGTCGTCGATGAGGTTCAGCGCCACCGCCTCCTCCATCATGGGGAGCACCGGGGCCCCGAACTCCCTCTGCCCGTGGTGCGAAAGGACGAGGTGCTTCAGGGCGAGGAGCCGGTGGTGATCGGCGGGCAGGCCGGCGGCCGCGGCGAAGCGGTCCACCAGGGAGGTCCCGAGCACCATGTGGCCGATGAGGCGCCCCTGGTCCGTGTAGTCCAGCGGGGGGCGGTCGAAGCGGAACTCCACCACCTTGCCGATGTCGTGGAGCAGGGCGCCGGCGAGGAGGAGGTCCCGGTCGAGCCGGGGATAGCGCCCGGCCACGTCCAGGGCCAGGCTCCCCACCGCCACCGTGTGCTCGAGGAGACCGCCGAGGTAGGCATGGTGCATGCGCTTGGCCGCCGGGGCCTCGTAGAAGGCCCGGCGGAAGTCGCGGTCGGAGAAGACGGCCCGGACCAGGCCCTGGAGGACCTCGTCGCCGATCTCCCCGGCCAGCCGCCTGAGCTCCTCCCACAAAGCCTCCCGGTCCTCCGGCGTCGCGGGGAGGAAGTCGGCCGGGGTGACATCGGCCTCCGGCACGGGTTCCAAGTCGAGGACCTTGAGCTGGGTGGCATCGCGGAAGACCTGGGCCTCGGCCCGGACCCGGAGGTAGCTCCCCTCCCCGCACACGGGGGCGAGTTCCCGGGCCCGGTCCCAGACCCGGGCCTCCATGTCCCCCGTCCGGTCCATGAGGGTGAGGGCCAGGTAGGGGGCGCCGTTCCGGGTCTCGAGGAGCCGGCGGCTCTGCACGCAAAAGGTCCCTTCCACCGTGGTGTTCGGCTGGATGTCCCGGATGTAGATGCCCTTTTCCATCAGGCTGTCTCCCAGTCCCGGAACCCGTGGGCGATGGGGTAGCGGCGCCCGCAGCGCAGGGCCCGGGTGGTGATCCTCGGCCCCGGCGGGGCCTGCCACCGCTTGTATTCGCTTCGATGGATCCTCCGGACGAGGTCGCCCACCACGGCCGGGGGGATCCCCTCCCGGGCCAGGTCCCCGGGGGACCGGTTCTCCTCCACATAGCCCCGGATCACCCGGTCCACCACGTCGTAGGGCGGCAGGTCGTCCTGGTCCCGCTGGTCCGGCCGGAGCTCGGCCGAGGGCGGCCGCTCGAGGATCCGTCGGGGAATCACCTCCCGGTCGCGGTTGATGTGGCGCGCCAGGTCGTAGACCAGCCCCTTGGGCACGTCGGAGATCAGGGCGAAGCCGCCGCTCAGGTCGCCGTAGAGGGTACAGTAGCCCACGGCCATCTCCGACTTGTTCCCGGTGGAGAGGACCATGTGGCCGAACTGGTTCGAGACGGCCATGAGGAGCCCCCCCCGGATGCGGGCCTGGAGGTTCTGTTCCACGAGGTCGGCCCCCCGGCCGCCGAAGAAGGGCGCCAGGGTCTCCCGGTAGGCCTCGAAGACCCCGGTTATGGGCAGAGTCTCGGTGCGGATCCCGAGGTTCCGGGCCAGCGCCGCGGCGTCCTCCAGGCTGGCCTCCGAGGTGTAGGGCGAGGGCATGAGGAGGCCGACGACGTTCTCGGGCCCGAGGGCCCGGGCGGCCACGGCCGCGGTCACCGCCGAGTCGATCCCGCCGGAGAGCCCCAGCACCACGCTGCGGAAGCCGCACCGGGCCGTGTAGTCGCGGAGGGCGAGGGCGAGGGCCCGGATCACCTCCTCCTCGCGGCCCTCCGAGACCGGGTGGAGATCGCCCCGGCCCGACCCGGTGTCCACCACCACCAGATCCTCCTCGAAATCGGCGGCCCGGGCGGTAAGCCGGCCCTCCGCGTCCACCGCCAGGCTGCCGCCGTCGAAGACGAGGCAGTCCTGACCGCCCACCTGGTTCACGTAGAGGAAGGGGCGGCGGTACTTCCGGGCCAGGTGGCGGAGGATCTCCCGGCGGAAGGCCGGTTTTTCGGTGTCGTAGGGAGAGGCGGAGAGGGTGACGAAGACCTCGGCCCCCGCCGCGGCGAGCTCCGCCACGGGGTCCACGGGGTAGGAATGGCGGGTGGAGAGCTCCGGATCGTTCCAGATATCCTCGCAGATGGTGATCCCGAGGGCGGTGCCGCGAAAGACCGCCGGCTCCCCCCCGGTCCCGGGCTCGAAATACCGGGCCTCGTCGAAGACGTCGTAGGTGGGCAACAGCCGCTTCGCGTACCGGGCCAGCCGCCGCCCATCCTCGAAGAGGACGGCGACGTTTTGGAGGGCCCGGCCCCGACCGGCCTCGTTCCGTTCCACCGTCCCGCACAGGACGCCGATGCCCCGGACCTCGGCCACGAGGGCGTCGAGGGCGCGACGGGCCCCCTCGACGAAGCCCGGCCGTTCCAGGAGGTCCCTGGGCGGGTAGCCGCACACGGCCAGTTCCGGGAACACCGCGAGGTCGCACCTGCGGCCGGCGGCCTCGCGGCAGAGGCGGGCCATGCGGGCCGCGTTGTCGTCGAAGGCCCCCACCGTGGGGTTGAACTGGACCAGGGCGATCTTCACGGCTCGGGCCACCTCCGGGGCCGGCGCCGGGACCGGGGGCTCACATCCCCTGGCCGCAGCGGGCCACCGCGTCCTCGAGTTCCCGCTCGAGTTCCGGCGGTAGTCCCTCGATCTTCACGTTGAGGAACCCCCGGACGATGGCGGAGGTGGCCTCCTCCTCGTCGAGGCCCCGCGCCATGAGGTACTCGATCTCTTCCCGGGCGATTCGGCCCACCGCGGCTTCGTGGGACATCTCCACGTCGGCCACGTGGGCCTCCAGCTCGGGCACCGCGTGGATGGCGCCGCCCTCCCCCAGCATGAGGCCCTGGCACTCGAGGTGCGCCTTGACCCCGGGGGCCTTCCCCACCAGGTGCCCCCGGGCCATGACCCGGCCGCCGTAGGAGATGCTCCGGGAGATGATCTCGGCCCGGGTACCGGGGGCCTCGAGGCGCACCCGGCTGCCGATGTCGATGTCGGCCCCCGCCGGCGCCACGATCACCGAGTGGAAACGGGCCAGGGCCCCCGGACCCGCGAGGACGGCCGTGGGGTAGGTCTCGATGGACTTGACCCCGTGGAGGGAGACGTAGTTGGAGAGGAAGACCCCGCCCTCCTCCACCCGGATCCCGGTTCGGGGCCGGACGTAGACCTCCTCGCCCCAGTTGTGGATCATGGTGAAGACGAGCCGGGCGCCCTTCTTCACGTAGAACTCCGAGACCCCGATGTGGAGCCCGGAGGTGAGGTCGGGGTGGGTGGCGCATCCGGTGATGATGTGGAGTTCCGAGCCCTCCTCCGCGATGATCACGTTGTGGACGCGCTGGGCCACGTCCGAATCGCGGATGTAGAGGCAGGTCTGGACGGGATAGACCACCTTCTCGCCCGGAAGCGCTCGGATGAAGTAGCCGTTGTCCAGGTGGCGGTCGGCCTCCCGGGTGAAGGCGTCCTTCTCCGGGGAGACCACCCGCCACCAGTAATCCTCGAGGCCGTCGTAACGCTCCAGGGCCTCCGTCACCGGGAGCAGTTCCCCCCCCTCCGGAGGGCCCTGGCAGTGGGCGACGCCCCGGTTCACCTGGACGAAGGTGCCGGAGCGGGCCTTGCCGTCGAGGTCCAACCCCGTCTGGCGGAGCTTGGCGAGTTCCGCCGCCCCCAGTTCCTCGAGGCCCCGGACCTGGGGGGCCGCATCGGCGGGCCGGAAGGCCCGGAGCAGTTCCTCGCCGTCTCTGGGCGGGTTCAGCGCCGACATCGGATGCACTCCTCGTAGCCGTGTTGCTGGATGCCCTCGAAGATCTCGAGGGGGTTACCCTGGCAGTAGATCTGCCCGTTCATCATGACGTGGCCGCGGTCGGCGGTCACGTAGTTCAGGATGAAGCCGGTGTGGGTGATGATGAGGCCGGACTTCTCCCGGCCCCGGTGCCGGTCCTTCTGGAGGAGGCGCCGGATCATGTCGCCGATGACCTGGAGGTTCTCGACGTCCACGCCCGACTCGGGCTCGTCGAGCAGGGTGAGGTCCGGGTCCTGGGCGAGGAGTTGGAGGAGCTCCGACTTCTTGATCTCGCCGCCGGAGAAGCCGAGGTTCACCTCACGGTCCAGGAAGTGCTCGAAGCGGTAGGCCTCGGCGAGCTCCTCGGCCGGGCCGGCTGCCCCGCCGCAGTAGGCCAGCAGATCCCGGAGCTTCACGCCCCGCAGGGTCGGCGGCCGTTGGAAGGAGATCCCGAGCCCCAGCCGCGCCCGCTCGTTGGTGGGCCAGTGGGTGATGTCCTCCCCCTTGAAGCGGATCCGGCCGTGCTTGACCCGGTAGCCGGAAAAACCCATGAGCGTCATGAGGAGCGTGGTCTTTCCGGAGCCGTTCTTCCCGAAGAGGCAGTGTGTCTCCCCGGTGCCGATGTGGAGGTTGATCCCCTTGAGGACCTCCTTCCCCTGTACGTCCACCCAGAGGTCTTCCACCTGGAGCATGGCGGCGGCGTCTCCTTTCGGCCGGGCGCGGGCCCGGGACGGGTGCCCGGGGCGGGGCCGGAATGCCCGGTTTCGTTGAACCCCGGCCCAAAGTGGAATATACAGGGTAAGGAATCCGGCCGCCACCAGATGGGAACGCCGCCGCGGGCGGCACGGATCCCGCCACGCCATGCCGATTCCGGACCGCACAAAGGGCGGGATGCCCCCATCGAGGCCAGCCGGTGGAACGTGGCCGGTGGCCCTGCTTTCCGGCCTGGGCCGGCGCGTCCTGGGCGCCCTGGGCGAGATGGGCGGCATCGCCCTCTTCTTCGCCCGGTCCGTCACCGCCCTCTTCCGGCCGCCCTACCGCTGGCGGAACTTTCTGCGCCAGATGGAATTCATCGGGGCCCGCTCCACCACCGTGGTCCTGCTCACCGGGCTCTTCACCGGCATGGTGCTGGCGCTCCAGGGCTACTACGGGTTCCGGAAATTCGGGGGGGAAAGCCTGCTCGGCGCCACGGTGGCCCTTTCCATGACCCGGGAACTCGGGCCGGTGCTCACCGCCCTCATGGTGACCGCCCGGGCGGGCTCGGCCATGGCCGCCGAGATCGGCACCATGCGGGTCACCGAGCAGATCGACGCCCTGGCCGCCATGGCGGTGGATCCCTTCCACTACCTGGTGGTCCCCCGGGTCTGGGCCGCCTTCCTCATGCTGCCGCTCCTGACGGGGATCTCCAACGCCATCGGGATCGTCGGCGGGCACCTGGTGGGGGTGGAACTCTTGGGCATCGACCCGGGGATCTACGTGAAACGCATGGAAGAGACCGTGGTCCTGGGCGACATCACCAACGGCCTCTACAAGTCGGCGGTCTTCGGCATCCTGCTTGCATTGATCGGCTGCTACAAGGGCTACCACGCAGAGAAGGGCGCCCGCGGGGTGGGCCGGGCCACCACGGGGGCGGTGGTGCTCAGCTCCATCAGCATCCTCGTGGGCGACTACATCCTGACCTCCCTGCTCTTCTGAGCCGGAAGGCCCTGGGCCGGCACGCATGATCCGGATCGCCAACCTGCACAAGAGCTTCAACGGGCAGCCGGTGCTCCGGGGCGTGAACCTCCACGTCCCGGCCGGCAAGATCACGGTCATCGTGGGCCGCAGCGGCGGCGGGAAAAGCGTGCTCCTCAAGCACATCATCGGGCTCGTCCAGCCGGACGCCGGCCAGATCCTGGTGGACGGGGTGGATATCGGCACGCTCCGGGAAAAGGAGCTCTTCGAGGTCCGAAAGCGCTTCGGCTACCTCTTCCAGGACGCGGCCCTCTTCGACTCCATGACGGTGGGAGAGAACGTGGCCTTCCCCCTTCGCGAACACCGCCGCCTCCCCGAGCACCGGATCCGGGAGATCGTGGAGGAGAAGCTGGCCCTGGTGGGCCTCGAGGGCCACGGCCGGAAGATGCCCTCGGAACTCTCCGGCGGCATGCGAAAACGCGCGGGCCTGGCCAGGGCCATCGCCCTGGACCCGGAGATCCTCCTCTTCGACGAGCCCACCACCGGCCTCGACCCCATCATGACCGAGACCATCGACAACCTGGTGATCCAGACCCAGAAGCGCCTCGGCCTCACCTGCGTGGTCATCAGCCACGACATCGGGAGCACCTTCCGGATCGCCCACAAGATCGCCCTCCTCTACGAGGGCATCATCGCGGCGGAGGGGAACCCCTTCGAGTTCTCCCAGGTGGACCACCCCATTGTCAACCGATTCCTCCGCGGTTTATCGTGGCCGCAGCACGATCTCGAACCGGCCGGGGAGGTGTCATGAACAGCGGGCGGCACAAGACGGAAATGGTCGTGGGCGTGTTCGTCCTCTTCGCCCTCCTGGTGCTCGGCTACATGAGCCTTCGCCTCGGCGGCGAGGCCTTCGCCCCCCGGGAGGGCTACCCCCTGGTCCTCCACCTCGACACCGCCGCGGGCCTGGCCCCGAACAGCCGGGTGGAGATGGCCGGGGTCGAGATCGGGCGTGTCACCGCCGTCCGGGTGGAAGACGGCGGCGCCCGGGTGGATCTTTCCATCTACGCCCCCTATGCCGTGGCCCGCGACGCGGAGGCCTGGGTTCGGACCAAGGGCATCCTGGGGGACAAATTCGTGGAGATCCGCCAGGGGGACCTCGAGGCCGGGGTCCTCGGGCCCGGGGAGGCGGTGGCCCGCGTGGTCCGGCCCCGGGACCTCGACGAGCTCTTCGTGGAGATGGGCCCCGTGCTCCAAGACCTCAAGAAGGTGGCCAACGGGCTCGGCCGGGTGGTGGGCTCCGAGGAGAACATCGAAAACGTCCGGGAGACCCTGGCCAACCTCCGCTCCGCCTCCGGGTCGCTCAAGCGCCTCACCGCGGACATCGAGCAGGGCCGGGGCACCCTGGGAAAGCTGGTCAAAGACGACCGGCTCTACCGGGAGGCCGAGCAGACCGTGGCCTCCCTCCGCCGCCTCACCGCCAAGGTGGAGCGGGGTGAGGGGACCATGGGCCGCCTCTTCACCGACGAGAGCCTCTACGAGGACACCCGGGCCACCGTCCGCACCCTCCAGGCCGTGGCCATGGGCCTCGAGGCCGGAAACGGCACCATGGGCAAGCTCCTCAAGGACGAGAGCCTCTACGTGGAGGTCAAGAAGGCGCTCCGGAACGTCAACAAGGCGGCCGAAGGCGTCCAGGAGCAGATCCCCGTGACCATCATCGGCACCCTGGTGGGCACCGCGGTCCGCTGACCGCCCGGCGGACGCCATGCGCCGACGCCTGCCCGTCCTCTGCCTCGGCCTGTGCCTCTCCCTCGCCTGGGCGGGGGCGGCCGGGGCCGCGCCGGAAGGGCCGGCGGGGGCCTCTCCCGCCGAGGAACGGGCCGACCCGCCGGCCATCCTGAACCTCTCGCCCCTCTTCTACCGGCTCTCCTGGCCGGGCCGGGACTTCTCCGAGACGGAGGCCGTGGGGCCCGTCTTCCTGCACTATTCCGGGCCCGGGGCCGGCACCTCCGGCTGGGCGCTTCGGCCGCTCTGCTCCTACAGCCGGACGCCCGGCAAGCGGGTCTTCGAGTTCCTCTATCCCCTGGGCAACTGGCAGGAGACGGAGAACGGGCGCCGCTGGCGCTTCATCCCCCTCTTCACCGGGCAGTCGGGCGCCGAGGCCAAGGCGGGAGCCGGCACCCGGCACCACCTCTGGCCCGCCTACTGGGGTACCACCGCCGACGGCCGGGGCTACGGAGGGCTCTTTCCCCTCTACGGCACCTTCCTCGAGCGGTTCGGCCGGGAGCGCATCACCTTCGCCCTCTGGCCGCTCTACAGCCACTCCGAGTGGGAAGGACACCACCAGTACTCGATCCTCTGGCCCATCTTCCAGCGGGTCACCGGCCCCCGGGACCATGGCTGGCGCCTCTGGCCCCTCTGGGGCGACTTCGAGAGCCGGGGCCACATGAAGCGGCGCTACGCCCTCTGGCCCATATTCATCGACGAATGGCGCGACCTCGAGACCGACGACCCGGTCCACCGGAGGATGGTGTTCCCGCTCGTCGTCCGGGACCAGGGCCCGAAGCGGTCCCGGTGGATCGTGCTCTGGCCCTTCTTCCAGACCTACCGGAACGGCGAGCGCGACTTCACCCGGTGGGATGCGCCGTGGCCCTTCGTCACCCGGGCGAAGGGGCCCACCTACGACAGCTGGCGCTTCTGGCCCCTCTTCGGGCGCACCCGGAAGCCCGAGACCACCTCGGTCTTCGTCCTCTGGCCGATCTTTTCCGGGGAATGGACGCGGGACGCGCGGACGGGGGGGGAGAGGCGCGAGCAGCGGTGGCTCCTCCTCTCGCACCTCGTCCGGGACCGGAAAGGTGACGGGACCGCGGGGGCTTCCTTCACCCGCCTCTGGCCCTTCTTCACCCACCGGCGGGCGGCCGACGGCAGCCGGGAATTCTACTTCCCCGCCATCCTCCCCACGGAGGAGGCCGGCCTCCACCGCGTCTACGGTCCCTTCCTGAAGCTCTACGAATCGCGGGAAGGGCCGGACGGCGCAGGCCGCTCCAAGGCCCTCTGGGGCCTCTACCGCCACACGTGGACCCGGTCCTGGCACCGGGTGGCCTTCTCCTTCCTCTTCAACATGGAATGGTCGGACGACACCGGGGACCGGTCCTGGGACCTCCTCGGCGGCCTCCTCGGCCGCCGGCGCCGGGAAGGCCGGGAGTCGTTCCGGCTCTTCTACCTCTCCCTTCCCGCCGGGGGCGGGGCGCCTCCACGATAAAGAAGGCGGCGGCGCACAGCGCCGCCGCCCGGGGGTCAGCAAGGTCCGGCGGACCGCCGGACGGGATCAGCCTCAGGTGAAGCGGGAGGTGCTACCGCCGCCGCACCCCCCGCCGAGGCCGGAAGAGGCACATCGGCTGAAGGCCGACATGACCTTCTGGACCTTCTCGCTCCCGCAGTGGGGGCAGCAGACCTCCTTGAGGTCCCTGAAGGAGAGGACGAAGGTCTCGAACTTCTGGCCGCACTTGCGGCAGGCGAACTCGTAGATGGGCATTTGACGTGTCCTCCGTTCCTGGCGCGGACGGCGCCGGAATATGGCCTGTGCGGGATGGCAGCCGCCGAGCGGCTTTTGACATTTGAACATAAGTATTTTATGGGAGAAGTCAACACGACTGAGGAGCACCAGTGATCCACCAGGACGCCGACGAACTCGAAGAACTCATCTCGCCCGACCGGATCCGGGCCCGCGTGCGCGAGCTGGGGGACGAGATCTCCCGCGACTACGAGGGCCGTCCCCTGGTGGTGGTGGGGATCCTCAAGGGGGCCTTCATCTTCATGGCCGACCTCGTCCGCCACATCCGGGGCCCCCTGGTGGTGGACTTCGTCCGGCTGGCCAGCTACGGCTCCGGGACCCGGTCCACGGGCGAGGTCCATATCACCAAGGACATCGAGGTGGACGTGGAGGACCGGGACGTCCTCGTGGTGGAGGACATCGTGGACACCGGCACCACGCTGCGCTACCTTGAAGAGGTCCTCAAGCTGCACAAGCCGCGGTCGGTGCGCATCTGCTGCCTGATCGACAAGAAGGAACGGCGCGAGACCGATGTCTCGGTCCACTACGTCGGTTTCGACGTCCCCCGGGGTTTCCTCGTGGGCTACGGCTTGGACTTCGACGAGCACTATCGCCATCTTCCCGGGATCTACCGGCTCCGGCCCGGGTACCACCCGGAAGGCTTCCGGCCTTCCGAGAAATGACGGCTCCGGAAGGCCCCGCGGCCGCCCGGCGCCCCGGCGAAAGGGGAGCAGATGAAGGCTGAGCGACGAAGCGCCGCCCGGGTTCCGGGTACCGTCACCGTGACCCTCCAGTTGCGGCGGGGGGAGAACGGGGCGCCGGTGGCCGGGCCCGTCGGCGCCCGGATCACGGACTTCGCCCGGAAGGGCGCCGGGCTCGAGGCCGCCCAGGTCCGGCTCGGAACCTACCACGTCTTCTATTCCCCCCAAGACGACCCCTCCCTGGTCCTCCACCTCGAGCTGGCGGAGGGGCCCGGCGACGACGACAACTTCGCCCTCCCCGTGCAGGTCCTCTGGATGGACCGCAACGACGAAGACGACGACTTCCCCTTCCGCCTCGGGGTGGCTTTCCTCCTGCCCAAGGACGACCCCCGCATCCTCCGCCTCGAAAAGCTCGTCCTGGCCCCCTGATATTCTTGACATATTCCGGATCGCCGAAACCGGTTGACCTCGAGGCCGTCCTGTTATTACATAGAAATTGGGCGATGTGTTCCGAAAGGCTCCTTTCGGACACCCTATGCAGGTCGGCAAGCCGTGCATAAACGCCCACGGAACCCCGGGCCGCCACCCGGGGTTCCCCCTCTCTGCGCGCGCGTTCCTTCCCTGGTGCCTCACATC